>JBOHCZ010000183.1:0-14455 GCA_050699195.1 Streptomycetales bacterium | reverse complement strand
GACCCACGTCACCTCCGGCATTCCAGCCACGAACTCGTCCGCAGGCACGGGATCGGGGCTGTAGGTCTCCCGTAAGAAACCGGACCAGGTAAGCCGCGCCGCCGCCGCGGCGGCCTCGGCCACCTGGACGCCCTTCCCGACGGGCGCCACCGACACGACACGGTTCGGCGCCGCCGTCCGTCCCCCCGAAAACCCCGGCCCTGGAAACACCAGGTTGGCTTCGCGCTCGCACGTGTCCGCGACGGCGCACGCCAGAGCGACCACGATCTCGCTGCCGGCGGCCAGGTCAGCCGTGGTACGCGACTCGGCGATAAACCGCTGTACGCCTCCTAGGGCGACCACGACAAGATCGCCTTCCACGCGCCCACTCGAGGGCAGCACGACACCCCCTTCACATCCGGTGGAGACCGATGTCCCGGAGGAATCCCCCACCCTGGACGACGACACCCCCTGCCTGGCCGAGACCACAGAGCGGGCGTCCCCAACGCAGCATGCGGACCTTCCCGGACTGGCAAGCTGCCTGTCTCAAGCCCCCGCGCGGAGTGGACCTTTCGGTGACAGGCGCGTGATCCCCATGCGAAAGGCAAACAATAGAGCACACGATCGTCGAACCCGCATCAGGTTGTTCGGAGCCTGTTCCTGCCCAACAACACCGCACAGCACCGACAACGTGATTGCCATGCACTGCCCCTCACGCGAGGCGCCGCAGCCCGCCCGGGGCATGGTGCAGCCGCTCCGCTCCGGACGCGGTGACCACCACGAGCTCGCCGGTCTGCACACCGGCCCGCCCGTCCAGGGTGACCACGTTGGGCTGGAGCACCACGGTCATCCCCGCGCGCAGCGTCACGCTGTCGCCCGCGGGCGCGTGCCCCCTGCTGGCGCTGCCAAGCACCGGGGGAAGGTACCCGCCTCCGAAGCCGTGCACCAGGTCGTCGCAGGTGGTGAAGCCCGCCTCCTCGATGACGGACGCCGCGGCGACCAGCTCCCGCGGGCACGCCCCGTCGCGGAGCACGTCGAGCATCGCCCGGTACGCCGTGTCGGCGACCTCATGCAGCCGCCGGTAGAGCGGTGTCGGGCCCACCCCCACTGTCCAGGTACGCAACACCTGCCCCGGGTAGTCCCAGTACGCCGCGCTGAGCTCGACGGTCAGCACGTCGCCGCTGCGCACCCGCCGGCCCGAGGGAAACTGCGCGGGAACGCATCGCCGGGGATCGTCCATGGCGGTGAGGCAGAAGTAGTGGATGTGGGTCTCCCCGCCCAGCGGCACGTACGCCCGCTGCACCAGGTCGGCGAGCTGGTGCTCGGTCATGCCGACGCGGACCCCGGCCTCCAGCGCCGCGATGCCGAGGTCGCTGAGCCGGGCGCCGGCCCGCATCCAGTCCAGCTCCTCGCCTGACTTGACCAGCCGCAGGGCGACGTACCCCGGGTTGAGGTCGACGGGGTCCGCGCAGCGCGCGAGGCCCGCGTGATGGCGGAACGGCAACGACCCGATCACCCCGATGCGCGGCCGGCCCCCGATGCGGCGCGCGACCGCCGAGCAGACCGATTCGAGGGTGTCAGGCCCGCCCCAGTGCACCTCCGCGTCCGAAGCGATCTCACGGGCCAGCGGCGCGTGGTTGGCGAACTGTACGAACAGCAGGTCCCGCTCGCCCGGCGTCACGAGTACGGCGGCCTCGCGGGTGACCCGCCAGCCGGTGAGCCACGGCACCGCCGTACCGGAACGCTCGGCGCCGTAGAGCAGTGCGTGCGCGACCCCACGCTCGGCCATCAGCTCGTGAAGCACACGGCGGCGGCGCGCGAACTCAGCCTCGGAGAACCGGGGGTACCGGCCGGCGGCGCGGGCGCCGCCCCCCGGCACCGGGGTCTGAAGCACAGGAATGTGGTGGTGCAATCGATTGCGCCACACGACGCGTATCACATCAGGTCAGGACCGCGATGTCAACGCTCACGGGCCGGACGCTGGTCAGTCCTCGCGCGGGAGCGCCGAGGCGAGCTGGCGGAGCAGCCGGACCGTCTGGCCGTCGGTCCGCCACTCGCCCTTCTCGCGCGCCGCCTCGAGCTCCTTGGCGATGTCTTCCAGCTTCTTCCCGGCCTCTGCTGGCTCGCCCTCGGCGAGCTTCGCGGAGGCCTCGTCGACGTGCCTCTGCAGCTTCTCGGCCCGCTTGGGGTCGAGATCACCGGAGGCGGCCTGGGCGTCGAAGCGGTCGCCGAGCGCGGCGAACAGCGCTGCGGGGGTCCGAGGCCGCTGCGGCGGCGGCGCTGGTTCGTCGGGGGTGTTCGCGAGACGGGGGGGGGTGGCCTCGGGCGTCCGCGTCGGGCTCGTCGTGGCCGCTCGCCGGTCGGGATTCGGCGCGGTCGAGCCGGCGCCGGGCTCCTGGTTCCCCGTCAGCAGCATGGCGGCCACGACGAGGGCGATCAGGGCGCCGGCCGCGAAGAGCAGGCGGGGGTCGCGCAGCCGGCTGGCGGGCGCCCGGTGGACGGACTCGGATCGGTGCGTGCCGAGCACCTGCGTGGCCCCGGCCGCGCTGTTCTCGCCGAACGTGCTCAGCGGCGTGGTCAGGTCCCCGCCGTACGCCAGGGACTGCAGCGCCTCGGCGATCTCCGCGGCCTGTGTCGCCCCCGAGCCTGGGCGCTCGCCGGGCTCCTTCGCCAGCAGGGCGAGGATCAGCTGCTCGAGCCCGGACGGTACGCCGGCCCGCAGCTGGCTCGGCGGCACGGGCGGGTCGTGTACGTGGTGGTAGAGCAACGTCGCAGCGTTCTGCGCCGTGAAGGGGGGGTGCCCGGCCAGCAGCTCGTAGAGGACGCACCCCAGGCTGTAGAGATCGCTCGCGGCTCCGGCAGGCCGGCCGAGTGCCTGCTCCGGGGAGAGATAGGCCCCGGTCCCGAAGACGACTCCGGTCTGAGTGAGCGCGGTGACCGCCGCGTCGACGAAGCGCGCGATCCCAAAGTCGGTGACCTTGACCGTACCGCTGTCGGTCAGCAGCAGGTTGGCGGGCTTGATGTCGCGGTGCACCACACCTGCCGCGTGCGCCGTGGCGAGCGCGCGGGCGACCTGCGCGCCGATCCCGGCGACCCGGTCCGGTGGGAACGGACCCCGCTCCCGCAGCACGTCCGCGAGGCTGCGCCCGTGCACCAACTCCATGACGAGAAAGGGACTGTTGTCAGCCGTGCCGAAGTCGTAGAGGGTCACCAGGTTGGGGTGCGAGAGCCGGGCAGCGGCCTGGGCCTCCCGGCGGAAGCGCTCCACGGCACCGGCGTCGGCCGCACCCGCGGGCAGCATGAGCTTGACGGCGACGAACCGCGCGAGCGCGAGGTCCTCCGCGCGCCAGACCTCGCCCATGCCGCCGCGTCCCAGCGACTCGAGGAGCCGGTACCGCCCGGCCAGGGGCTCACCCTGCATGCTCCGCCTTCCCAGGTCATCTGCTGCTCATGGGCCTGCGAGGTGGTGGATCGTCGAGGCTCCACAGCCTCGGCACCCTACTCCTGGCTACCGTCGCCGAGGAGAGCGCGGGGGAAGGTCGGGACCGGCCGGCGCCGGGTCGGGCTCAGGATCTGCCGCGCCGCCCGGCGAGCGCCGTGACGCCCAACGCGGCGAGCCCGACCTGGATGGCCAGCTCGATCCAGTCGATGCCCCCGGTCACGGCGACTCCGAAAGCCGCGGCGATGGCGGTGCCTGCGAATGCGGCGACGATGCCGACCAGCAGGGTGAGCCAGAGCGCGATGCGCTGCCGCCCGGGAATGACGAGCCGGCCGAGGGCGCCGATGATCAGGCCGACGATGAGGGCACTGATGATCCCGCTGATCTCCATGGAAGTCAGCTTCTCACACGCCCGGGCCCCCGCCGGCAGTGTCCGGCACCGTTCCGCGGAGGTCCTCCGGCACATTGAGAACGGCGACGGCGTCATCGACGAGGCTGCCCAGGAAGAGCTGGCCGGCACGCTCGCGTACGCCGGTGACCATGCGGAACCGACGGCTCGGCCCCTGCAGGTCGTGGACGATCTGGCCGGTCCCGTCGAAGGCCAAGGCCCATACGGTCGTCTGCGGTGCGGGCTGGAGGCGGCCCGGGAGTGCCCAGACCGCGCTGCGCAGCACCGGCGGCATCTGGTGGAGCCGGTCGACGACCAGGTCGCGGGGGCTGGGGAGGGCGACCCAGACCAGGCCGTCACTCCCGGTGGAGACGTTGTCGGGGAACCCGGGCAGGTTGTCGGCGAGCAGGTCGGTCTGGCCAGCCCGGGACCCGGTCAGCCAGAGGCGGGTCAGGCGGTACGCCCCGGTCTCGGCGACCACGACGTACGAACCGTCCGGAGCGAGCGCCACGCCGTTGGCGAACTGCAAGCCGTCGAGGACCACTTCGACCGTGCCGCTCGGTTCGCGGCGCAGTAACCGGCCGGTGCCGGAGTGCTCGAGCAGCTCGGCCTTCCAGTGGTCGATGCCGAACCGGCGCGAGGAGTCGCTGAAGTACACCGTGCCGTCCGGGGCCACCGCCGCGTTGTTGCAGAACACCAGCCGCTGGCCGCCGGCCTCCTCGACGAGCAGCTCGACCTCGCCGGTGGCGGGGTCCACGCGGAGCAGGCCGCGGCGCGCGTCACAGACCAGCAGCCGGCCGTCGTCGAGCAGCTCGACGCCCAGCGGGCGCCCGCCGGTCGAGGCGATCGTGTCGACCTGCCGGCCGTCGGGGCTCAGCCGCAGCAGCCGGCCGTCGGCGAGACCCGTGACGACACGCCCGTCCGCGTCGAGGGCCACATCCTCGGGGCCGGTCCCCCCCAGCTCCATCACCCGCAGCGGCGGCAGCGGCCGCGGCCCGGTGGACCGGCGGGAGCGGGCCGGCACGGGCGGTGGCTTCCAGACGACAGGGCGCACTTTGGGTCGGGTCATGAGGCTCTCTACCGTGGCGACGCGGCAGCTGGCAAGTGGTGAGGAGCTCAGACGTGGACGACGGTGAGGCCGGCTATCCCCTCGACAGCGGCGAAGTCCGCGTCCTGGGTCACCAGGGTCAGCTCGTGGGCCGCGGCAGTCGCGGCAATCCACAGGTCGTTGACGTTGACCCGTCGCCCGGACTCGGCGATGTGCACTCGCATCTGCGCCCACGTGCGGGCCGCCGCCTCGTCGACGCCCACGATGTGCAGATCGGTGACGGCGTCGAGGGTCGCGAGCCGGCGGGCGCGAATGTCGATATCGCGCGCGGCGAGTACCCCCGCGTGGAGTTCGGCGAGAGTGACGACGGAGACAGCGGACTCGTCCGGGAGCCGGTCCTCGTCGATCGGACGGCCGGTTTCGCTCGCGATGAAGACCGTGGTATCCAGCAGCCCCCGGGTTGGTGTGGTCACCGGATGGGGGGCAGATCGTCGGTGGTGTCGCCGGCGAGTCGGGCGAGGTCCTCACGGAGCCCGGGATCAGCCTGCGCCGTGCGCAGGCGGCGGGCAAGCTCGGTCCGCGGAAGCCAGCGCCGCCTGCGGGGCAGGGGCACCAGCTGGGCCACCGGCTGGCCCCTGACCGTGATGACGATCTCCTCCCCCGCTTCGACCCGACGCAGCAGGCCGCTGGTGTCGTTGCGGAGATCACGTGAAGCCACCGATGTCATGCTACGACCGTAGCACGGTTGTAGCACCTGGCTCCAGCGCCTTTCGTGACCGGTACGCGCGCCCTCGCAAAGTCCCTGACGGCCT
The DNA here is from genome assembly GCA_050699195.1 of Streptomycetales bacterium. Taxonomy (GTDB): domain Bacteria; phylum Actinomycetota; class Actinomycetes; order JBOHCZ01; family JBOHCZ01; genus JBOHCZ01. The sequence continues at coordinate 8,789 of JBOHCZ010000183.1, read as the reverse complement.
CATTTAGAGTGGATCCCATGCTTGTGAAGACTTTCACAAGCATGGGAGGGCAGGAAAGCCCGGACGGGAGGGACACCGCGATGCTGACCCCGCTGCCGACCTCGCTGGCGGCCTCACTGCCGACCTCACTGGGGGCTCCGCTGGGGGCCCCAATGGGGGTCTCACCGGGTGGTTCGACGTGGGCCTCCCTGTGGGCGGAGGCGGCCACCCCCGCGGACCTCGTGGCGGCCCGCACCCAGATGGGCTTCTCGCTGGGCTGGCACATCATCGTCGCCTGCTTCGGGGTGGGGATGCCCGCCCTCACGCTGTTCGCGGAGTGGCGGGGCGTGCGGACCGGCGACCCGAACTACCGGCTGCTCGCCCGTCGCTGGGCGCGGGCGATGGGCGTGCTCTTCGCGGTCGGCGCGGTGTCGGGCACCATCCTGTCGTTCGAGATGGGGCTGCTCTGGCCGGGCCTCATGGAGACCTACGGCCAGCTCATCGGGCTGCCCTTCACGCTGGAGGGGTTCGCGTTCTTCATCGAGGCGATCTTCCTCGGCATCTACCTCTACGCCTGGGACCGGCTGCCGCCGAGGCAGCACCTGCTCGCCGGGGTTCCGATCTGCGTCGCGGGCGTCGCCTCGGCGTTCTTCGTCGTCAGCGCGAACGCCTGGATGAACCAGCCGCGTGGCTTCGACCTGCGGAACGGGCGGGTGGTCGGCGTGGAGCCGTGGGCGGCGATGTTCAACCCGGCCACCCCGCCCCAGACGGTGCACATGATCCTCGCGGCGTTCATGGTCGCGGGGTTCGGCACGGCGAGCGTCTACGCGGTGGCGCTGCTGCGCGGCCGCCGGGACCGCTACCACCGGCTCGGGTTCCTGCTGCCCTTCGCCGTCGCGGCGGCGATCACACCCGTACAGATCGGGGTCGGTGACTGGGCCGCCCGCTTCGTCGCCGACTACCAGCCGGTGAAGCTCGCCGCGATGGAGGGGGTGTACGAGACGGCGCGCGGCGTCCCGCTGCACGTCGGCGGAATCGTACGGGACGGCGAGCTGCGCTACGCCGTCGAGATCCCGAACGGCCTGTCCCTGCTCGCGCACGGGAACCCGGACGCCCGGATCGCCGGGCTGAACACCGTACCGCCGGGCGAGCGGCCGCCCGTCAACGTGGTGCACCTGTCCTTCCAGCTCATGGTGGCGATCGGCACGGGGCTGCTCGGTCTGGGCGGGTGGTTGGGGCTCGCCTGGTGGCGGCGGCGCGACCTGCCGAGGTCGCCGTGGTTCCTGCGGTTCGCCGCCGTGTCGGGGCTCGCCGCGGCGTGTGCCGTGGAGGCCGGGTGGGTCACCACCGAGGTGGGCCGCCAGCCGTGGATCGTCTGGGGCACGATGCGCACCGCCGAGGCGGTCAACCCCGCCCCCGGGCTGCGGGCCGGCCTCTACGCGGTGCTGGCGGTCTACGCCGTCCTGACCGTGGCCACCCTGTACGTCCTGCGGCGGCTGACCCGCGACGAGCCCGTACCCGTCGCACCGCAGGAGCGCGACGTCGAGGAGTACCCCGTTGTCTGAGGCGCTGGCTGGTGCGCTGTCTGAGGCGCTGACTGGGCTGACCCTCGCGGACCTCCTGCTCGCGGTCATGTGGTTCGGGCTCACGCTGTACGCCCTGTTCGGGGGCGCCGACTTCGGCGGCGGCTTGTGGGACCTCGTTGCGGGCGGCGACGTGCGCGGGATGCCGCAGCGCAGGCTGATCGAGCACTCGATCGGCCCGGTCTGGGAGGCCAACCACGTCTGGCTGATCTTCGTCGTCGTGCTGTGCTGGACCGGCTTTCCCGACGTCTTCGCCGCCGTCGCCTCGACGCTGTACATCCCGCTGACGCTGGCCGCGTTCGGCATCATCGCGAGAGGGTCGGCGTTCGCGTTCCGCAAGGTCAGCGCCGCCCTGTGGCAGCAGCGGCTGTTCGGCGCGGCGTTCGCGCTGTCCAGCGTTCTCACGCCGTTCTTCCTGGGCACCGTCGCGGGTGCGGTCGCCTCGGGCCGGGTGCCGCCCGGCCTGGCCGCGGGTGACCTGCACACCAGCTGGTGGAACCCCACGTCCTGGCTGGCGGGCGCCCTGGCCGTGGGGACGGCCGCCTACCTCGCGGCGGTCTACCTGTGCGCCGACGCCCTGCGGCACGGTGTGCCCGAGTTGTCCGAGGCATTCCGCCGCAAGGCGCTCGGCGCGGGGGTGGCCGTCGGGCTGCTCGCGCTCGGCGGCATCGCCGTGGTCCGCGCCGACGCCCCGGGGCTCTACGACGGGCTGACCGGGCAGGCCGCGCCCCTCGTGGCACTCTCGGCGCTCGGCGGGCTCGCGTCGCTGGTCCTGCTGGTGCTTCGGCGCTTCACCCTCGTACGGGCCACAGCCGCGATCGCCGTGGCGGCCGTTCTCTGGGGGTGGGGGGTCGCGCAGTACCCCGTCCTGCTGCGGCCGGGGCTCACGGTGGTGGAGGCGGCCGCCGACCCGGCCGTGCTCGAGGCGTCCCTGCTCGCGATCGCGGTCGGTGCGGTCCTGCTGGTGCCCTCGCTGACGTGGCTGTTCGTACTCTTCCAGCGCGGCCACCGAGCTTAGGCCCGCCCGGTGCCGAGCACGGCTGTGACGGCTGCCACCGCAACTGTGGCCACTGCGGGATGGGAAGGTGATGCCGTGGATGTCAGGCCTGGCGAAGATCCCTACGTGGAACTTCACCTTCCGTCTCCTGTGTACGAGCTGGCCGACGACCGACTGGTTCGTCGACGCGTTCGGCTGCTCGTGAAGCGCGATGACCTGATCCATTCTGAGCTACCGGGCAACAAGTGGCGGAAGTTGAAATACAACCTGGCGGCGGCCGCCGAGCAGGGCCACGACACATTGTTGACGTTCGGTGGCGCATTCTCCAACCACATACGGGCCACAGCGGCGGCCGGGCACTACTTCGGGTTCGACACGGTAGGGGTGATCCGCGGCGAGGAGCATCTGCCGCTCAACCCCGTCCTCGCCTACGCCGTGAGCCGTGGGATGCGACTGACGTATTTGGACCGCGGCACGTATCGACGCAAGCACACATCCGAAGTCATCGAACGCCTACAACGTGCGTGGGGGCGGTCCTACCTGCTCCCGGAGGGCGGCAGCAACGAACTTGCTGTTCGAGGATGTGCGGAATTGACAGGCGAGATCGATGTCGATTTCGACGTGATCTGCTGCCCAGTCGGAACCGGCGGCACCCTCGCCGGCGTCGCGGCGAACTTGAAGCCGGGCCAGCAAGCCGTAGGCATCTCCGTCCTGAAGGGCGGCGAATTCCTGTCCAGGGAAGTCGAGCAGCTGCAACGCCGGACGTTCGGGAACAGCTCAGCGAATTGGCAGATCGAGTACGGATTCCATTTCGGAGGATACGCGAAGAAGACCAAAGAGTTGGAGCAGTTCGCCGCCGACTTCGCCTTCCGACACGGAGTGATGTTGGAGGGGGTTCACGTCGCGAAGACGATGTTCGGAGTTTTCGCACTCGCTCAGCAGGACCGTTTCGAGCCCGGCACCCGCATTGTGGTTGTGATCACCGGGTGACCAGTTGAACTCTGGACCTCGTCATGCCTTGAGATGGTACGAAGCCGGGGCGGCGGGGCGGCGGGGCGGCGGGGCGGCCCAGTCTCCACCCATCCCCTTCAAATTATTGTTCGGCTATTCCACTTAGCCGGAAGGGGCATTAGCCGGCATCCAAGCAGGTATTCAGCGCTCCCACCATCATCCTCCCAAGCATCGGTCCGCAAGATTTCAGCCCATCCGTGCCTGGTCGGATCCCTCCTGCGAAGTGCCCTCTCGGCGATCGCACGTTCGGCCTCGGCGTCACCGAGGAAGTCATCTGGTTTTGCAAGGATCCAAGGCGCGGTTTGCAATGCAATTACTTCCACTACCCATGTATAAACCAGGGGCGGGATATGTTCGCTGCCAGAGGATGATTTGCTGTGTCCCTTAGCGTAGAAGAAAGGGTCAACACTAAGAGCAATATCACCTTCGACCCAGTCTCCTTGTCGCAATCGTGCTTCGCTTGACGACATCTGCGTGATGCTGTAAACAGAAAGTCCGAAGTCCAGAATTAGGAACCGGTAGGAGAATTGTACAATCCCAGAAATATCATAGATGTTGTCAAATAGATGTCGCCATCCACGCCCACGACTCTCATCCGTAGAAGAGAGTCCTTTAGTGCGAGAGAATTCTACCGCAAACTCGACCTGTTGCCCCTGCGTGAAATCTGGATAGTTTCCATCTTGAATTATCCAGCTGTGAAGCCCTATCCACCAAAGCCCGGCTTCGGTCATGCTACACGCCATGGGCCCAGACCTCATACGAGACATTACGTCAATCCATCGATCCTATACGATTGGATGTGAAGAGTTCACCCAATTAGGACACACTCCCCGCCCTTCGCAATATGCGGAGATTACGCCCACAATTTTGCCATCGAAGTACGACTTAGCCCATTCGACAACGAGCCGCATCCAAATATGCCTGCCAGTACGCCAGCATCCGGACGAGCTGCACTCGTATTCTCTCATGTGATGCCGATAAACGCGCCTCTGTCCATGACGCTCGTAGTGGTGAGCGACTCGGATAAGATAACGTAAAGTGTCCCATGTGATATTGTGTTTGTTTCGAATCTTCTCACGTGCCCACTTCCTCACCGGAACCTTATGGCCGTATCGATTCACAACATATCGCGTGCAAGTGGTTCCGATACCCCATACACACCATTCGCCCGTAAGATCATATTGGCTAATCGGGTTGAGAGGATAGACATACGAGTTGTCATTTCCCCCGAGAATGGGATCCACCGAAAGGAAGCGTCCAGTAATGGGATTACAGAGGCGGGCACCCATGAGAGCCAGCCCTCCAAGGTCGTCGTTGGAACGCTGATATTTTCCGAGCCACTCGTAGCGGCGGGTGCCTGAGCGCAGGGGATCACCCGGGTCGCCGGGACGGGCTTGGCCGTATTCGGTGTGTTCGAAGTAGGCGGTGATTGCGGTGGCGGTGGGGGTGTCGTCGGCTGTGGCGATGATGTCGCCGTGGAGGTTGGCGAGTTGGAGTTCGGTGGTGCCATCGCCGTGTTGGAGAGCCGCGAGTCCGCCGTCGATGCCGATGACGTTGCGGGTCCATCCGGTGCCCTGGCCGATCCAGGCGGGACTGTCGGTCTCGCCCCCGTAGTGGTTGGTGATCGTTGGCCCGGCGGTGTCGGTGAGGGTGCGGATGCGGTTGGCGGGGTCGAGGGTGAAGGTCTGGGTGCGGCCGTTCTGGGTGAGGGTGGCGACCATGTCGTTGGCGTGGTAGCCCACGGTGAGGTCAGCCCCGCCGCTGACGGCAGATGCGGGGACGGTGGTGGTGCGGCCGAGAGGGTCGTAGACGTAGCCGGGGTCGGTGACCCGGTCGGCGCCGTCATAGGCGTGGGCTTCGGTCGCGGGGGTAGAGGCGGTGGTGCAGTCGCCGGCGGTGTCGGCGGGGTGTGTGGCGAGGCTGGTGCGGTTGCTGTTGACATCGAAGCCGTAGACGCGGGTGGTGCAGGTGCCGGCTGCGGTGTCTTCGACCTTCTCCAGCCGGCCGAGGTTGTCGTAGCCGAAGGCTTGGGAGCTGCCGGGTGAGGCTGCTTGGGCGACCTGCCCGGTGGGGGTGTAGGTGTGGGTGAAGGTCATCCAGTCGACGCTGTCTTTGGCGTAGGTGAGCCGGGTCGGCTGGCCGGAGTTGTCGAGGGTGGTGGTGGCGACCAGTCCGTTGGGGTAGTCCTGGCGGGTCAGGGTGGCGTCGGCGTCGTGGGCGCCGGTGAATACGTCCGGTGTGGTGGCGCCCATGCCAGTGTCGAGGCGGGTGAGCAGCCCGCGGTGTTCTTCGCGCCCGGCGGCGTCGGTGCCGTCGTAGCTGAGGGTGTAGGTGCCTTTGCCGTCGTTGATGGTGGCGGGTTGGCCGTCGATGGTGTAGGTGGTCGTGGTGGTGTTGGCGTCGGCGTCGGTGTAGTTGGTGACCCGGCCGAGGTTGTCGTAGCCGGAGGTGATGGTCGCCCCGCCGGCCGTGACAGTGGTGGGCAGGCCGGTGGAGGTGGCGTAGCCGTAGCTGAGGTCGGGGACGGGGGTGCCGCCGTCGGCTGGCGGGTCAACGGTCACAGATGTGGTGTCGGGTCGGCCCGCCGCGTCATAGGTGGTCGCCGTTGTGCGGGTGGTGGTGCCTGCAGTTTCGCTGACGGTGGCCGGGTTTCCCCACTTGTCGTAGGTGGTGATCGCCACGGGTAGGGGCTGGCCCGAGGGTTGGGCGGCCGGTGCGGTGCGGCATACCGCGCCGGCCCAGTGTGGCTTGTTCCCGCACGTGGGGTGGGTGGTGTTGGGGGCGGCGGTGTAGTAGGTGGTCGTGGTGGTGCCGGCGTCGTTGCCGCCCGAGGCGGGCATGCGGGTTTCGATCACCCGCCCGGCGGTGTCGTAGCGGGTGGTGCGGGTGTTGTCGGGTTGCCCGCTCATGACCACGGTTTCGGTGGTGGGTGCTCCGAGGTCCCACCCGGAGGCGTCGCCGGGTACGACCGGGTTGTAGCCGGTGCGGGTGGTGCGGGTATCGCCGGCGGTGGTGGGGGTGCCGTCGACGGCGACCGGTTCGGTCGTCGCGGTGGTGACCAGGTGGTAGGGCCCGCCGGATGGGGCGCCCTGATCGTAGGTGTAGGTGGTGCGGGTGCGCACCGAGGCCAGCTCCCCGGCGGCCAGCTGGGCAGGGTGAGCCGGACCGGTCTCAGTGAGCAGGTCGGAGGCGCCGTTGTAGGTAAGCACCGTGGAGAGCAGGTCGGCCCGGTCGGCGCTGGAGGCCTGACTTGCTGCGTGGGGGTCGGTGTGGGGGGTGGGGTTGAGCGCCTGGGCGCGGTTGCCGGGGGTGAGTTCCCGGGTGGGGTTGCCTTCTTCGTTGTATTCGGTGGCGCTGACTTGCCAGTCCCCGGCGCCGAAGGCGGCGGTGTTGACCGCCCGCCCGTTGACGTCGAGGTAGGTCAACTGGGCGAACTTCCAGTCCCCGGCCGCCGGGGTGTAGGCGCCGCTGCCCCCATCGCGCGGTGGGAGGTGGGAGGCGGGGAACACCCCGGCCCCCTCACGGGGCAGATCATCGTCTTGGCCCCACCGCGCCGCCTCGGCCGCGGACAGATCAACCGGCGCAGACGCCCCGGAGACCGGGATGTCGTAGACCACCGCCTGGGTGGCCGTGCCGTTCGCCGGGTCTTGGCGGGACACGTGAGCCAGCCGCCCATCCGCGGCGTAGTCCATCGTCCACGGGTTAAGCCCCGGCTCGGTGAGGCTGGTGAGCCGCCCGGCGGGGTCGTAGTCGTAGGTGGTTTCAGCGCAGGGGTGATGCGGGGGTCCCAGGCGGCCCGCAGGTGACCGGTGTCGTCGTAGGAGAACGAGGCGACCGGCGTGGTGGCCATCGCCGATGTGGCGGGGTTGTGGGCGGTGTAGGAGACCTCCTTGAGCTGGCCGGTGTAGTCGCCCCACTGGGCTTCTGCGCTTCCGGTTGCGGTGGTCGTGGTGGCGTAGGTGAACTCCAACGCCCGACACCCGGGGTTCAACCCGCCACTGCCCGGGCACGTCACACCTGCGGGGACGGGCGCGAGCATGCGGGTCACCCGGCCCTGGGCGTCATGGGTGTAGGTAGTGGTGTCCTCGGTCGCAGTTTCGTCCACCTTGGCAACGGCCCACCCCACACCGGCTGTGAAGGTCCAGGTGGTGACGGTGCCGTCGAAATCGGTGAGCCGGAACTCCGTGGCCGACACCTTGGTGAGCACCGACCCGTCACCGGCGTCTCCCATCCCGGTGAACCGGTTCGGGTCGTTGGGGTCGACGGTGTAGGTGAGGACCTCCCCGGCCGGGCCGGTCAGCAGCACATATCCGTCGGCCGAGTGGTCGGTGAGTTGGTAGTCCGCCGCCCCGAATGGCGCCGGCAGGGACGCGGACCAACCGGGGCCGAAGACCCCTGCCGCATCGGACTCGTTCGGCGGGGACAGCGTGGTATGCGTACGGGTCACCACCAGCTCGCCGATAGCGGTGTCGGCGGCGTCGACGGCGAAATCGCCGGTTTGCAGGCTGACCTGCCCGGGGCCGACCGGAGTCGTGGCGTAGGAAGCGCCGAACGCGGCGCGTTCGACGGTGAAGGTGATCGGGGCTGAGCACACCTCCGCGCCGCCGGAGTGGTTGAAGCAGGCGATCAGCTGCACCGGCCCGCCGTGGCCAACCGTGGCCCACACGTTCCAGGTCAGGTCTGCGAACGGGGCGGTGGTGTCGGTGCGGGTTTGCGGCCAGGCGCCGCCGGCCAGCCCGGTCACGTCCGCGGCGGGGACGCTGGTGTAGTCGCCGGGGGTGGCCGCCGGGTCGGCACCGGCGAGGTATTTGTAGATGACCTGGGTTTCACTGCCCGGGGCGGTGGAGGACAGGGTGATGGCTTCTTGGGTGCGGTCCTCCTCGGCCGGGGCGATGACGGCGCCGTCGCCGACGCCGAACTGGTAGGCGGTGGTCGCGGTGGACAGTTTGTAGGCGGTGTCCCTGGTGCGGGCATACAGCCTGTGGGCGCCCTCGGCGGGGTTGATGGCGACGGTTTGGGGGTCGCCGCCGGTGCCGTCGGCGGTGTCGGCGACCAGGTTGTCCGGGGTGGGGTCATCGAGTTCCCAGTAGTAGCCGGACCCATCCCCGGAGGTGGTGTCGAACGTGCAGCTCACCGCCGCGGGCGCCTGCGGGCTCCACGCGTTCTCCGGATAGTCCGGGCAGTCCACGGTCGGTGCGGCCGGGTTGCCGGTATTGAGG
>JBOHCZ010000182.1:0-3548 GCA_050699195.1 Streptomycetales bacterium | reverse complement strand
ACCAGATCCGGGTGCACATGGCGGCGATGCGCCACCCCTGTGTGGGCGACCTGACCTACGGCGCCGATCCCAAGATCGCCACCCACCTCGGCCTCGACCGGCAGTGGCTGCACGCCGTACGGCTGGGGTTCGAGCACCCCGGCACCGGGCGCCGGGTGGAGTTCGCCAGCGAGTACCCGCTGGACCTGGCGCACGCCCTGGCCGTCCTGGCGGAGGAGACGTGAGCGAGCTGCGCGTCGCGGTGGCCGCGCCCGAGGACATGGCCGCGGTGTACGCCCTGCGCCACGTCGTATTCGTCGACGAGCAGCGGGTGCCGGTGGAGCTGGAGCGCGACGAGCGGGACGAGAGCGCCGTACATCTGCTCGCGCGTCGAGACGGCGTCCCGGTGGGTACGGCGCGGCTGGTCGTCGGCGACGACGGGGTCGGCGTGCTGGGACGGCTCGCCGTGCTCCCGGAGGAGCGCGGCGCCGGGCTGGGTGCGGAGATCGTCCGGACCGTCGAGTACGTGGCCTGGCTCAAAGGGCTCGTGTCGGTCGCGCTGAGCGCCCAGACGCACGCGATCGGCTTCTACGAGCGGTTCGGGTACGCGGCCTGCGGGGCGGAGTTCGACGACGCCGGCATCGCGCACCGGCCGATGCGCAAGGTGCTGTCCTGACCGAGGTGCTCATCTGAGGGCCGGCAGGTTCGAGCCCGGCCGGGTCCGCGGCCTGGGTCCACGGCAGGCCGCGGCAGGTCCGCGGCAGGTCCGCGGCGTGGGTCCACCGCCCTGTCGGCACGGCGCACTAGGCTTTCGCCGACTGGATGCCGGGGTGAGGGGAGACGGTGCGGCGTGGCCGACTCGTTCGTGCATCTGCACGTGCACACCGAGTACTCCATGCTCGACGGCGCTGCGCGGTTGGGCGATGTGCTCGCCGAGGCCGGGCGGATGGGGATGCCCGCGCTGGCCATCACCGACCACGGCAATCTCTTCGGCGCCTTCGACTTCTACCAGCAGGCCCGCTCGGTCGGCGTCAAGCCCATCATCGGCACTGAGGCCTATCTGACGCCCGGCACGAGCCGCTTCGACAGGTCGCGGGTGCGGTGGGCGGACGGCGGCCAGGACGACGTCTCAGGCGGCGGCGCCTACACCCACATGACGCTGCTGGCCGAGACGACGGCGGGGATGCACAACCTGTTCCGGTTGTCCTCGCTCGCCAGCCTCGAGGGCTACCTGATGAAGCCGCGCATGGACCGCGAGCTGCTGGAGCGTCACGGCCAGGGCATCATCGCCACGACCGGCTGCCCCTCGGGCGAGGTCCAGACCCTGCTGCGTATCGGGAGGTACGAGCAGGCCAAGCGGTCCGCCGCGGACTTCCGCGACATCCTGGGCAAGGACAACTTCTACTGCGAGCTCATGGACCACGGCATCGACGTCGAACGCCGGGTGCAGGCCGACCTGCTCCGGCTCGCGAAGGACCTCGACCTGCCGCTGGTGGCGTCCAACGACCTGCACTACACCTACGCCGCCGACGCGGAGGCCCACGAGGTGCTGCTCTGCGTCCAGACCGGCAAGACGCTCGCCGATCCGAAGCGGTTCCGGTTCGACGCCCGGGACTTCTACCTCAAGAACGCGCAGGAGATGCGCCACCTGTGGCGTGAGGTCCCCGAGGCGTGCGACAACACCCTGCTCATCGCCGAGCGCTGCGAGGTCTCGTTCAACGAGGGCGCCGACCTGATGCCGCGCTTCCCCGTGCCCGAGGGGGAGACGGAGGAGTCCTGGCTGGTCAAGGAGGTCGAGCGGGGCCTGGCCCGTCGGCACCCCGAAGGCGTTCCTGAGGCGTCCCGGAAGCAGGCCGAATACGAGATCGAGGTCGTCTGCCAGAAGGGCTACCCGGGCTACTTCCTCGTCGTCGCCGACCTGGTCCGCTTCGCGAAGGAGAACGGCATCCGGGTGGGGCCGGGCCGCGGGTCGGCCGCGGGCGCCATCATCGCCTACGCGCTGGGCATCACCGAGCTCGACCCGCTGCGGCACGGCCTGATCTTCGAGCGGTTCCTCAACCCGGAGCGGATGTCGATGCCCGACATCGACATCGACTTCGACGAGCGCAGGCGCGCCGACATGATCCGTTACGCGACCGAGAAGTACGGCGAGGAACGGGTTGCACAGATCATCACCTACGGCACGATCAAGGCGAAGGCCGCCATCCGCGATGCCGCCCGGGTGCTCGGCTACCCCTACGCCCTGGGCGACCGCCTCTCCAAGGCGATGCCGCCCTCGGTAATGGGCAAGGACATCCCGCTGTCGGGGGTCTTCGACCGGGCTCATTCGCGCTACGCGGAGGCCGGCGAGTTCCGCCAGCTCTACGACGCCGACACCGACGTCACCAAGGTGGTCGACACCGCGCGGGGCCTCGAGGGGCTCAAGCGGCAGTGGGGGGTGCACGCGGCGGGAGTGATCCTGTCCAGAGAGCCGCTGCTCGACCTCATCCCGATCCAGCGCCGCGAGCAGGACGGCGCCATCATCACGCAGTTCGACATGGGGGCCTGCGAGACCCTCGGGCTGCTCAAGATGGACTTCCTCGGACTGCGCAACCTCACGGTGCTCGACGACTGCCTCACCAACATCGAGTCGAACCGGGGCCGGGAGCTCGTGCTCGAGGACGTCCCACTCGACGACCGCGCCGCCTACGAGCTGCTCTCGCGCGGCGACACGCTCGGGGTCTTCCAACTCGACGGCGGGCCGATGCGCTCGCTGCTGCGCGCGATGCGGCCCGACAACTTCGAGCACATCTCCGCCGTGCTCGCGCTGTACCGGCCGGGACCGATGGGCGCCAACGCCCACATCGAGTACGCCGACCGCAAGAACGGCCGGCGACCCGTCGTCCCCATCCACCCCGAGCTCGCCGGGCCGCTCGCGGAGATCCTGGGCGACACCTACGGGCTGATCGTGTACCAGGAGCAGGTCATGGCGATCGCCCAGAAGCTCGCCGGGTACTCGCTCGGCAATGCCGACCTGCTCCGCCGCGCGATGGGCAAGAAGAAGAAGGAGATCCTGGAGAAGGAGTTCATGCCCTTCTCCGAGGGGATGCGCGCCAGCGGCTACAGCGCCGGGGCGGTCAAGACGCTGTGGGACATCCTCGTCCCGTTCTCCGACTACGCGTTCAACAAGGCCCACACGGCGGGCTACGGCCTGGTGTCGTACTGGACTGCCTACCTCAAGGCGAACCATCCCGCGGAGTACATGGCCGCCCTGCTGACCAGCGTCCGCGACGATAAGGACAAGAGCGCGCTCTACCTCAACGAGTGCCGCCGCATGGGCATCAAGGTGCTCCCGCCCGACGTCAACGAGTCCGACGCCAACTTCACGCCGCGGGGCACCGACATCCGTTTCGGTCTCGCCGCGGTGCGCAACGTGGGCGCCAACGTCGTCGAGTCGATCACCCGGACCCGCCGGGCCAAGGGCAAGTTCACCGACTTCTACGACTTCCTCGACAAGGTCGAGCCCGTCGTCTGCAACAAGAAGACGATCGAGTCACTGATCAAGGCCGGCGCCTTCGACTCGTTCGGCC
>JBOHCZ010000181.1:0-12295 GCA_050699195.1 Streptomycetales bacterium | reverse complement strand
GCTGAGGAACCCGAGTCCGAGGAGAGGCAGGTATGAGCGAGACCACAGTCCCCGAGCCCGCCAAGGTCGAGGACGTCGAGGAGGCGCTCCGCGACGTCGTGGACCCCGAGCTCGGCATCAACGTCGTCGACCTCGGTCTCGTCTACGGACTACAGGTGGGCGAGGACAACGTCGTGACCATCGACATGACGCTGACGAGTGCGGCGTGCCCGCTGACCGATGTGATCGAGGACCAGACCGGTTCCGCGCTGGACGGGCTGGTCAAGGATTTCCGCATCAACTGGGTGTGGATGCCGCCCTGGGGGCCGGACAAGATCACCGACGACGGGCGTGAGCAGCTGCGCGCCCTCGGCTTCAACGTGTGAGATCCGCGTTCACAACGCTGCCGGGCGTGCCATGACGCAGTCGAACTCGAGCACCCGTCCGGTCTGCGGGTCTCGGGTGACCGGGAACATGCCGGTCACCTCGAATCCGGCCGCCTCGTAGGTCGCGAGGGCCTGCGGCAGGCGCGGCATGTCCTGGTAGATCTGCAGCAGGGCCACCTCCGACTGCAAGCCCACCAGCTCGCCGGTCCGGGCGCCGAGGCCCGCGAAGGCCTCGAGGTCGTAGCCCTGGGTGTCGAGCTTGAGGTACGGGCGGGGGTTGTCGATGCCGTCGAGCACCTGGTCGAGCATGCCGTCGAGCCGGCGAACGGTGATCTGTTCGCTGCGCACGTCGCGGAACCGCTTGAATCGGCGGTGGCCGAACTCGCTCGGCGGCAGGATGGAACTCATCGTGCCCTGCACCACGTGCATGGTGGTCGCCGTGTCCTGCGTGCCGAGCGCCACGGGATGTACGGACCACTTCGGGTCTCGCGCCGCTGCGCGCTCGAGCCTGTCGACGATGTGGGGCAGCGGCTCGAACGAGGCGATGTGACCCCGGTAGCCCGCCCTGCGCAGCTCCCTGGCGTACTGCCCGACGTTGGCCCCCACGTCGAGAACGCAGTTGACGCGGTAGTTCCGCAACAGCCAGGCCACGTGCTCGGAGACCAGGTAACGGTGCAGCGCCTTCTCGACCTCCGGCAGGTGGCGTCGCGCCTGGCCGGGCCGCAGCACGAGCCGGGCACCGGCAGCGAGGCGGACCACCCTCACCCCGTCCTGCCTCGACAGCAGCACCGTGCCCGGATCGACGTCGGTGACGCTGCACCCCAGCTTGGGCGGCAGGGCAAGCAGTCGCCTGCGCAGGGATCTCACGGCCCGGCGAGGACGTCCGGGTCGTGCCATCGAGCTGCGGCCGCGGGGGCGGGGAGATCCGTTGTCCATGGGGCTGGCCTCGTGGGTCGAGGTTTCTTGGTCGGGTCAGCTGCCGGGGCGCAGGGTGAGCGCCTGAACGGCCTTGTGCGCGAGCCTGCGGGTGTGCTGGCGGGCCCGGGTGAGCGGCGACGGCGGTCCCGGGTCCCAGTGGTCCGGCCGGGGGTCGATGCGGACACCCAGCCGGCCGTCGGTCCACCACGGCGTCACGAGCGGAGTGGTCGGCTGGGTTGACGGCTGGGTTGACGGCTGGGTGGGCGGCTGGGTGGGCGGCTGGGTTGACGGCTGGGTGGGCGGTGAGAAGCTGTCGGGGTCGGCCCTGACGCGGCGCTTCACGGCGGTGTCGCGGGACCAGCCGCAGCTGGCGACCCGGGCGTTCACGTCCCACAGCCCGGGGTGCAGGGCCGAGCCAGCGGCCGCGGTCAGCGGGTTGAGCCGGGCGTCCGCGGTGACCGTGACCCAGATGGCGCCGTTGTCCTCGTGCAACTCGCAGCGGCGGGCGACGGGCAGCACGACCTCCGTGTCGTCCCTGCGCGACCGCAGCACCACCGTGAGTGAACTGTCGGAGAGCACGCCGGTGACGTCGCGGTCCTCGAACGACGCCGGGCTGTCAAGCGGCACCGGACCGTCGGGGGAGAGCCCTCGGGGGGAGGTCCAGACCAGGCGGTCGCCGTTCCGGGTGAAGGTGACCGGCCGGCCGTCGGCGTCGTGCAGGCGGCCGGACAGCCGCAGCACGAGCCCGTCGTCCCGCCAGCGCAAACCGGTCAGTCGGACGTCGGCCCGCAGCGCGCCCTCGGTCCGGGCGAGCGCCACCAGCGACTCGAGGTCGCCGCCTCGCAGCAGGGCGGAACGCACCCGCAGGTTGGCGGGCAGGCCGCCGGTAACGCCGGGGCCGAACCGCTCCAGCGTGAACTTGCGGGTCTGGTCGAACAGCTCCTCGCGCTCGCTGGCGGTGTAACCCAGCAGCGTCCTCCCGCCCATCCGTTGCAGCGTCTTCGTGCGGTACCAGTGGCGCAGCAGCCGGTCCCGGAAGGCCCCGGGCTCGGTGTGCGCCTCGACGATGTCAAGGACCGCGCCGAGGTATGCGAAGTACTCGGTTGCGGTCAGACGAACCTGCCCCAGGTTGGTGCGGTCCGCGCGGCGCACCCAGTAGTAGCAGACATAGTCGGCCAGCACCGAGATCACGGCGGCGCGGAAGTAGGCGGTGATCATGAAGGCGTGATCCTCGAAGCGGCGGCGGTCTTCGGGAAAGCGGATGCCGTGCTCGTCGAGGAACGCCCGCCTGACCATCTTGTGTGGGGTGAGCAGCGAGAGCAGCGGAGCCCAGCCCAGGCTCACCCGTCCCCGGGTCTGACGGAACAGCTCGCGCGACACGCGCTTGCCCCCACGGCCGGCCGTCTTGCCCACCACCACGTCCGAACCGTGCCGCCGTGCGAACGCGTAGAGCCGTTCAAGCGCCTCGTCCCCGAGGTAGTCGTCGTCGTCGACGAAGTACACGTACTCCCCGCGGGCCTGTTCGATCCCGACGTTGCGGGTTCGGCCCACCCATCCGGTATGGGCGACGTGGACGACGCGGACCAGGCCGGGGTGTTCCCGTGCGAGGTGGTCGAGCCGCTCTGCGGTGCCGTCGCTCGACCCGTCGTCCACGAAGACCACCTCGTAGTCCTCGCGGGACATCGACTGACCCAGCACGGAGGCGATGCAACGTGCGATGTGCTGTCCCGGGTTGTACACCGGGACGACCACGCTGACCTGCACGTCCCACCCGCGAGCACGCTTCCCGGCGGCCCTCCGCCGTCCGACCGCGGCGGACAGGTCGGTGTGCCGTCCGGTCACCTGTGCCAAGACGTGCGTGCGCACGCCGGTCGGGTACGTCATGAAGTTACTCTATCTTGTTCGTAGATAAAGTTAGGAATCCCGCGTCACCCGTGGATCATCGGGGGCTGCCGGATCTGCCCCGGGCGGGTGTCAGCCCACCTCGTCCAGGGCGCCGCTCATCTCGTCGAAGACGAAACCGCGCAGCGCGTCCCTGTACGGCACGAAGGGGTTGGCCTCTATACGCCTGATGGAGTGGCGCACGTCAGCCGCCGGGTCGGCGAAGGCCTCGGGGCTCCAACTGGGCCGGATGCCGACGTCGGCCTCGATCTGGGCCTTGAACGCCTCGTCGCGGAAGCTCCGCATGCCGCAGTCGGCATGGTGGATGAGCAGCACCTCGCGGGTGCCGAGTAGCCGCTGGCTGATGGCGAGTGAGCGGATCACGTCGTCCGTGACCACCCCACCGGCATTGCGGATGACGTGGGCGTCGCCCTCGCTCAGCCCCAGGATCCCGTACACGTTGAGGCGTGCGTCCATGCACGCGACCACCGCCACGCCGAGCCCGGGCGGCATCGGCAGGTCGGCCTTGTCATAGGCACGCTGGTAGGCCGCGGAATTGGTGACGAGCCGGTCGATGGCGCTCATCGCGATATCCTCCCGTCCGGGTACCCCACCTATCCTACTTTGTCAGTAGGAAATGTGGAGTCGGTCTGCCAGCGGATCCTGGACCTGCACGACGAGATCGGCATGTTCGACGAGCAGATCACCGCGCTGGTCGACGAGATCGCCCCCGAGCTCACCCGGCCGTGGGCGTCGGCCGTGAAGTCGCCGCCCAACTGCTATGCACCATCGGCGACAACCCCGAACGGCTCACCAGCGAGGCCGCGTTCGCCATGCTCTGCGGCGTCGCACCCCTCCAGCGTCCTCCGGCATGACCACCCGCCACCGGCTCAACCGCGGCGGCCACCGACAAGCCAACGCCGCGCTCTACCGCACCGTCATCGTCGGCATGCAACACCACGAACCCACCCGCGCCTACGTCGCCCGCCGCACCTCCGAAGGAAAAACCAAACCCGAGATCATCCGCTGCCTCAAACGCCTCCTCGCCCGCGAGATCTGGGCCCTCATGCGCCCACTCCGAACACAACAGGCCGCACTGCCCAACGCCGCTTGACAGCTATAGGAGCGTCAACGCGTTGATGGAGTCGGCGATCGGCCTGTACAAGACCGAGTTGATCAAGCCGCGTGGCCCCGTGGAAGACCCTCGCCGAGGTCGAGTTGGCCACCGCCGAATGGGTCGACCGGTTCAACGCACAGCGGATCCATGCCGCCATCGCAAGTGACTCGCACCCGCCGAGTACGAAACCAACTACTACGCTCAACTTCAGCCCCGCCCGGCGGCTGGAGCCAACACCTGAAGCCTCCACAGAACTCGGGGGGATTCAGCACGCTCAACAGTTGCCAGCCCCTTGGGAGGACCTATCCAGTGACGTCTCGTATGCGGCTGGGCTGAGTTGACCGCAGGTCAGTGTCAAATCGGCAGGCTCACCGAGCTGGCCCAGGCGCGGAACTGGTTTACAAAACTGTCCCACAAACCGATCACGAGCAGCAGCCCGATGACGATCAGCATTACGCCTCCGGCCAGCTGGAACATCCGGAAGCGACGGCGCAGTGCGGGGAAACGACCGATTGCGCCGCGGAAGCCCAGCGCGGCGATGAGGAACGGGACGCCGAGCCCTAGGGAGTATGCGAGGAGCAAGATGCCACCGCGCTGCACACCTCCGCCGCCCGAGGCCGCGAGCCCGAGCACCGCTGCCAGAGTCGGGCCGATACAGGGGGTCCAACCTAGCCCGAACACCATCCCGAGGGGCAGCGCGCCGGCCAGCCCGGCGGGGACCCTGTCCGCCGGAAGCCGGCGCTCCCGGTAGAGGACAGCGGGTCTGATCGCGCCGGCGATGAAGAGCCCCATGACGATCACCACGGCGCCGGCGACACGGGCGATCAGCACCTGGTTGACCAGCAGCCATGACGTCAGCATGCCGAGCGTCGTACCGAGCGCCACGAAGACCAGGGAGAACCCCAGCACGAACAGCGCAACGCCGGCCAGCACCGTGCCGGAGTTCCTACCCCCGCGCCCGATGTCCTGGCCCGACAGCCCGGAGACATAGGAGAGGTAGCCGGGCACCAGTGGCAGCACACACGGCGAGGCGAACGAGATGAATCCGGCCGCGGCCGCCACAGGCACAGCCAGCAGCAGGTTGCCCGTGGTGACGAGTTGCTGGGCACCTTCGCCTACGCTCACCGGTCGGTCTCCTCATCGCCGTGGACGCGGGCGACCACGTCTAGTCGGCTCAACAACCTTGCACTGCCGACGGGTCGCCAAATCGGCCCGCGCGGCGGCGGTCAGATCAGGAACATCCGCTCGGCTCTCGGATGTCGCGATCGCCTGCATGCCGGACCGGGCTCACGATAGGAGCGGTTGCAGGGCGGCCCCGATCTCCGAGGCGGCGGCGGGGCCATCACCGAGGCTGGCGCGGACGATCCCGTTGCGGTCGATCACCAGGGTCCATGGCTCGTTCCGGAAACCCCACGTCGTCCATAGCGCCGCCGGCTTGTCTTGGTCGCGCTCCGGATAGATCTCGAGATGGATGAAGTTCGCCTTGCTGCCGCCGAACCTCTGGAAGACGAGCAACTGCTCGTCGAGCACCGGCCCGCACATCCGACTGGGGCACAGCAGCGGGGTGCCGACCCCCAGCACGGTGGGCTTACCGGAGGTCAGTGCATCATCGAAGGAGATGTCGTGCATCGGGCAGGGAGGTGTGCGGGTGCAGATCCGGTGACGGTCCGTTTGGCTGGTCGCGACAGGGGTCTGGACGGCGGGCGCCTGTGTGCCGACCTGCGTGACGACCCTCGGGCGCACCGGAACCGCCCCGTGTGCAGCGGCTCGCTGGGTTGCCACCTCGACGACCGCCAGCGCCAGCCACTTACCGGGGTCGGGTAGATCCACCTCAGCCAGGTAGTAGCCGGTGACGTCGCTGCGGGGCGAACGGTCGTTGGTCTTGTCGTAGCCGGTCATCTCGAGCCAGCGTCCCGGAAACGGCCCCCGCGCCCTGCTGGTCTGGTCCTTGGCGAGCCACACCCGCGGAGTGACACCCTCGATGAGCCGGTTGTTCTCATCCAAAAGTCCGAAGGCGAAGCGGCTCCGGCCACGCGGCAATTCGGACTGGGCGCTTAGCAGCTTCAGTTGCTGAACACCACTAGCCAGGTCGCGCAGCGAGCCGGGCACGGGCTTCTGCCTCTCCGCCTGGGAACCGGTTCCGCAGGCGGCCAGCATCCCCGACGTGCCCAGCGTCCCGGCCGCTAATGCGATCCAGTCCAGCACGTCCCGGCGTGACGGCTGAACGGCACCGGACGGCTTGTCAAAAGGCGGACCGGGGTGCTCCAGCGGTCCGGCTTGCACCACCTGATGACTAGCGGGTAGATCGCTCATTGTTGCCCTTCGAGACGAGTTCCGAGACGTGAGTATCGGAAGCGACACCGCCGCGCGGCGAGCATCTTCGCCGGGCCACCACCGCCCGACAGGCACGCCATAAGCGAAGGCACCTTCGATCACGGCCGTATGGTCGCGACACCGACCGATCGCGACCATACGGCCGGAACATCTCAGGCAATCGTGTTGATGAGACGTTCGCAGTTCCAGACGGGTGGGGCGTTGGCGTCGGCCGGGTCCTCACCGAAATCAAGCAGCATGTGGTGGGCGATCACCCGCGGCGTGGCCCCCGCCTGGTGCTGTGACCAGCGCATCTCCGGCTCGACTCCGATGACGAGTTTCGCGATCGTGTATCGGGAGTCGAACTTCTCCGTGCGGGTTCGAGGGGCGACGCTGGTGCGGAGCGTTTCGATATCGGCCGGCTTACCGGTGAGGAACTGCCAGCCCGGGCCGGCAGCGTATCGGGTCGCCCATGCCTTGAGTACGGCAGGGGTGTCCTGTTTCGGGTTGCAGGTGATCGTGTTCATGAAGATGTCGGCGCCGACTCGCCTGCCGAAGAACCGATGCACTTCCGCGAGATTCCCCATCACCTTCGTCGAGTCGGACTGGAAACGGGTGTCGATGAAGTTCACTACGACCTTTTTGTCTTTGACCAGGTCCTGGTAGAAACGCAGCGTCTTGCCGTCCTGTGTGACCAGCTCGACGTTCGGCAGGTGCCGCTGCTGAATCCGCGCACGCGCAGGCTGGGCATCTGGCCAGCCGCGTTCGGAACGGTCACCCTCTCCCCAGAGGCCGCCCTCGCGTGCGACGAACACGCCCAGGCCGGCCGCCCCTAACGCGGTGAGCCACTTGCGTCGGGCGATACTTTGCATACGTCATCATCCTTGCCATCGCTCGCGGTGTGATGCGGCTCGTTAAGGTATGGGGTTGTCGTCGCCCGTCTCCGCGACATTCCACAGCAGCATCATCTGATGATCCTCATGGACGGTGTTGTGGCAGTGCATCGGATAACCGCCCAGGAAGTCCCGGAACCGTATCAGGATCTCGACGGACTCTCCTTCGCCGAGCCGGAACACGTCCTTGCGGCCGAACTCTACGTCGCCAGGCCCGATCTGTCTCCCGTTGCGGCTGAGGATACGGAACTCCTCGAGGTGAATGTGGATTGGATGCTGCCAACCGTTGCTGTTGTTCTGTATAATCCATTTCTCTGCCGAATTGGCCTCCACATTGAAGCGGAAACGGGTGCAGTCCATCAACTGATTGTTGATCACCCAGTCGCTCATGGTTCTGTCGAACCGGAAGGTCCGCTCGAGGCGCGGGGTGACGTTGCTGATATCCGGCAGGCAGATCGGGCCGAACACACAGTCGGTGGCGGAGGCGGGGACACGCGGGGACGAGACCGGCTCGGGGTCGAAGCTGTCGTCTGCCACCGCACCTCCGACCAGCTGGAACTCCAAGAGCTGGTCACCGGCCCCGGCGGGCAGGATGTTGTCGTTCGGCTCTCGGCCGTCTGTCTGCTCCAGGCGGTTCTCGAGACGGATGCGCGACGGGTTGCCGAACCGGGTAGCGATCTTGTTGAAGTCCACGATGATGTCGACCCGCTCTGCCACGCCGAGGCGGTAGCTGGTGACCTCGATCGGCCGCGGCAGCAGGTTGCCATCGGATGAGATCACCCAGAAGGGGATCCGCTGGGTCAAGTCGTCGGGGTTGGTGAGGAAGAACTCGTAGAAGCGCGACGGACCGACGTCGAGCACCCGGAACCGGTAACGGCGCTTCTGTGCCTCGAAGAACGGCTGCACCTTACCGTTGACCAGGAAGCGGTCCCCGAGGATGCCGTCATCGTTGAAGGTGTCGAATTCGAGCAGGCGCGAATCGATGTCGAAGTTCCTATCAGCCAGCACCAGCGGGATGTCAAACTGAGGAAAGTTCGGCAGGTGGAACCCGGTGCTCTCGTCGCCGGTGTCGAAGTCGTTGAAGGCGATTTGTGTGCCGACCAGCCCCTTGTAGGTGTTCTCGGCAGTGTGGTCCACCCGGTGGTCGTGGTACCACAGGAAACCAAGAGTCTCTTCGATGTTGCCGTTCGGGGGATCCGTCGAGCCCCAGCCCGCATTCTGCATGTTGTAGAAGTAGTCGTAATACTGGCCGCGGAAAAAGAAGCGCTGCTGCACCGGGTCGCACGGCCCGCCGTCGCTGTCCGGGGCGGAATGGAAGTTGTGCAGGTGCGTCGAGACCTCCGGCACCCCAAAGCCGCCGTTTTGATCCGGCGGCGGCAAGGCGTTGAAACGCCGAACAAGCGCCGGAGACCCATACCTGGTGACGATGACCGGACCGGGCGAGATCGGCGGGTCGCTGCTCAGATCCGCCCCGCCGAGATTGAAACCCCACAGCGTCTGCGGCGGCAGGTCCGGGTGGACAATGACATTGGGGTTCGCGCCCATCCGTGTCACGAAGAACTTCTGCGCAGGGAACAGGTCCCTGGACTGATGGCGCTCGCTACGCCCCTCGAATGGCAACCCGGTCAGCGGGTTGATCGCTCGGTTGGGGTCGTTCGTAGGCGCGGGGTCGAACTGGGCGACGGGACGCTCGGGAAGCACCGGCGGGATCGGCAACGGCTCCACGAACGGAGTGAGGGGCGGGGAGGCTAATGCCATGCGCGGCAGCCCCACCTCGGTTAGCAGCACCCCCGCGCTCGTCATCATCCCAGCCTTGATGAGGTCACGCCGCGTGACCCCGGCTTTGACGAGCTCAAGTCGCGCCCGACGAGCGCGCATCACGCGCTTGTCGGGCTTGTATCGCAGCAGATGCATGGGTTCTCCCTGATCGGCGTGCCAACTCGGACCAAGGATCAACCCAACGTTCCGGCCGCGAGAATAGAACGAGACTGGACCCAGCCTGGCAGGCGCCTGTAATCAACCTCGCAGCGTCTGCGGGACGTCGAGCAGGTAGCCATAACCGCGACGGTTGACGATCAGCGGCTGGGGCCGGTCATGATCACCGATCGCCCGGCGCAGCCGCCAGATGCGGGTGTGCAGGTCCTCCACGGTGGCTGAGACCGATCCCTGCCAAACCCGACCGAGTAGCTCGGTTGCGTCAAGCGGAATGCCACACTGGACCGCGAGCTGCACCAGGATATCGAACTCCTTGGGTGGCAACGCCCTCCGTTTCCCCTCTACCTCGACCTCGTAGGCACGTAGGTCGATCTTGATGATCCCCAGATCAATGATGTCGGAGGGGCCCTGGGAGGGCAGCGAGCCGGTGACAAGCTGCGCCCCCTGCGCGACCTCGTACGGCTCCACAGGTAACAACAGATACACGCACTTCGAGCCATGCGCCTTGGCAAGCCGGAGCTCCTCGATGGATCCCAGCAGTACGCAGGGGATACCTCTATGGCCAAGGACGCAGAGAAGCGGCAGCCAGTCAGCCCCATCCGCCTGCAGAACGACTGCCAGGGGCTTCCAGTGCGAGATGACCGTGATGGCGCCCTGGGCGCGCGGCATGATGACTGGCCAGAGTCCCCGTACTTTGAGCGTGCGCACAATCCCTGACACGTCCACCACAGACTCGCTGAGGACGAGCACGATGGCCGCGATCGTGGGCTGCGCGTCCGTCTGCGGCGCGCTATCTCCCTCAATGCGCCTCTGGGAGAAGGGTAACCGAGGCGAGTATCGCATTGCTTGTCCAACCGGCTAAGGGAAGACGTTCAATCAGGGACCGTAGGGCGCTGTCGGGCTGGGACGGGGCGAGCGGAAGCCCGACCATTCGTGCGCTTCGAGGCACGGGAGCTCGGCGCCGAGGCCACGGCTCGCGCTGGGATCAAAGTACAACTCCGGCGCGCGACTCGTTCGCTGACGCCGCGTTATGTCGCTGCTCCGCCGCCAGGCTCACCAGCATAGGTTCGACCACCTTGTAGGTGATGCGGCCGAAGAACACCGCGGCGATCCGGCCCCGCCTGTCGATCATGTACGTGGCGGGGGTGGCGCGGGGGGTGAGCGGACCCATCGCGGCGGTCACAGCGTAGTCAGGATCGAAAATGCTTGGGTAGGCGATGTGGTAGCGGCGCTCGAACGCTATCGCGCTGGTCCGGTTGTCCCTGACATTCACCCCGACGAAACGTACACCTCGGGAAGCGAGCCGCTGCGCCAGCATGCGCAGTGCAGGAGCCTCCTCGCGGCACGGCGCACACCACGACGCCCAGAAGTTCACTACCACGACCCGGCCTCGCAGCTCCCGCACGTCCAGGCGAGCGCCGGTTAGGGTCCTGCCTGCGATAACCGGCATCTCGGGGCGCCGGGCCGACTCGATCAACCGCCCCAACGCCGGCAAGGTGGCCGTCTGCTCCTTCGGAGCGCCACCGCGGCCTAATAACCCCCAGGCCCCCACAGAGCTGCCAGCCAAGAGGGCCCCGACCAACGCCACCACCAACACATGCCGGGTACGCGTACTCATAAGGACTCCTTCGGGACTCCGATCAGCAAGACGATGAGAATTCCAAGACCTTCGTTATCTCTCGATGCCCCCTGTTGTAGCCTCCTCTTCATCCCGGGCAGCGAGATCAACTAGTACGGCAGTGTAGATCGTGATCTTGGGCCGGCACACCAGCCGGTTGGGTGGCCGCCGACGAGGTGTATGGCAACGACCCGAAGCTGCGTGAGCAGCCTCAGGTGGGCCTTGTCCGCGCGGATCTTCCCGCGGGAGTGCCCCACCCACTCCTCCAGCTTGGGCAGGAACTCGTCGATCAGCTGCGGCCGGGCGGCCGGCCGGTCCGACAGGCCGCCCGCCTCCCGGGCGGCGACATAACGAGCGACGGTGTGATGCGAGCAACCCGCGAGCTCGCCGGCGTCACGCAACGACCCAGTCAGGTCGAACGCTTCCATATCGCCCGCGGGGGTCCTGCGGGGCCGGCCAACGCGGTTTCAGTAGACGGACAGGGTGATCGTCGCGCCCTTCGCCTGCTGGCTGCCCGCAGGCGGGTACTGGGCGGTGACATTCTGGTCCCCGCCCGGCAGCGAGGGCAGCACCCGCACCGCGAACCCCACCCCCTCCAGGGTCGCCTGTGCCTCCTCGACCGGCATCCCCACGACGTTGGGAACGACCACGAGCTCAGGGCCCTTGGACACGGTCAGCGCCACGGTCGCGCCGGGGGCGACCGCCTGTCCGCTGGCCGGGTCCTGGCTGGCGACCTGGCCGGCGGGCACGGTGTCCGAGTACGCCTCGCCCACCACCTGACCGGTCAGGCCCGTGGCCTCGAGCGCCGCCACGGCGTCGGCGGGGGCGGCGCCCACGACGTTGGGCACCGAGATGGGCGGCGCCCCCTTGCTGACCACCAGGTCGACCGGCGTGTCGGGGCGCAGCTGGGTGCCCTCGTCCTGCGACGCGGAGATGACGTCGCCCTCGTCGACGCGGCCGCTGTAGGCGCCGGTGACCTCGCCGACCCGCAGGTGGCCGCCGGTGAGCGCGGTCCGGGCCTGCTGCTCGCTGATGCCGACCACCGGCGGCATCGGGTAGCGCTCCTTGCCCTTCGACACCACCGCGGTCAGCGTGCCGTCGCGCAGCACCTGGTCGCCGGCCTGCGGGTCGGTGGCGACGATGTCGCCGGCCGGCACGGTCTCGGAGTAGGCCAGCGGGCCGCGACGCAGCGTCAGGTCGCTCGACCGCAGCTGCTGGCGCGCCTGGGCCACGGTCAGCCCGCTCAGGTCGGGGG
>JBOHCZ010000180.1:0-4762 GCA_050699195.1 Streptomycetales bacterium | reverse complement strand
CACCGCACGCGCCTCGGCGAGCCGGGCCACCGAGTCCGCAGCGCAGCAGCAGAACGAGCAGTACCCGGTGTCCTGAGCGAGTCAAGCGTCCCGGTCCGTGGCGTGCTCGACGTGGCCGCTCGGCCTGCGGGGCGAGCCGGGATGCATCCGGGCGGCGAACGCGGTCCAGGCCAGGGTGAGCGCAGCGAGCAGGGTCACGCCGAGCAGCAGCACGGTCGGCGGGACCGCGCTCTGCGCCGCGGCGAGCAGGAACGGTGCTGCGAAACCGAGGTAGGTGCATGCCTGGTAGAGAGCCGTCGCGCTGGCCAGTTCGTCGGGGTGGGCGAGGCGTTGCACCTCCAGCAGCCCGCAGACCATGCACAGCCCGTAGCCGCCGCCGAGCACCACCGCGGTGACCGGGACGAGGAACGGCTGGGAGGTGGCCGCGGTCACGGCGCCCACGAGCATTCCCCCGATCACCGTGGACAGCCCGGCGATCAGCACCCGGGACGGGCCGCCGCGGTCAAGCCTGTGCGCGGCGGGCTGGACGAGCACCCCGGCGAGGGCGGTCAGCAGCGTGACCAAGCCGCTGAAGGCGATGGACAGGCCGTGCAACCCGGTCGTCACCAGCCCAGGCAGATAGGCGAAGGCGATGGTTGGGGCGCCGAACACCCACGGCGCCAACGGGATGACAACGCGCGTGAAGCGCGGGTGCCGCACGTTACGGGTACGGCGTGGCCGCGGCGGTTGCATCCGAAGGCGGCCGTTCCGGGTCTCTGGTGCGCGCCAGGCCAGCGGCAGGGCGATGACGGCCAAGGCGACATGCGGTGCGTAGGGCAGCATGCCGGCGGCCGGGGCCCACTGCGCCAGCATGCCGGCGATCAGCGGCCCGACTCCGAATCCGATGCTCATCGCCACAGTCGCTCGACGGGCGCCTAAGCCGTCGGCGGCGATGTCGTAGGGATGGCTGGACAGCTCCTTGATCCATG
Source organism: Streptomycetales bacterium (assembly GCA_050699195.1). Taxonomy (GTDB): domain Bacteria; phylum Actinomycetota; class Actinomycetes; order JBOHCZ01; family JBOHCZ01; genus JBOHCZ01. The sequence continues at coordinate 3,794 of JBOHCZ010000180.1, read as the reverse complement.
CGCTGCCGGCGCTGAAGGCCGCACCGCTGGCAGCCCCGGCGATCAGGCGGCCGGCGAACAGCCACGCCACACCTTGCTCGCCGACCATGAGTACCAGGGTGGCCAGCAGGGATATCAGCAGCGCCGGGGCAACCGTCACCTTGCGGCCATAGCGGTCGGACAGCGGCCCGCCGACGAGCAGGCCGGGGATCAGCCCTGCGGCGTACATCCCGAACGTGGCTTGCACGACTGCGGTACTCACACCAAGCGCGGACCCGTACCAGAGCAGCATCGGGGCGAACTGGTTGGCGCCCCATCCGACGACGCACACCGCGAAGGCCGCGGCCAGCCATGGCTTCCGCGCGGTGCCCGCCCGCGGTACGGCGTGGGGGTGTTGGGGGGTCATCTGGGCTTTCCGGGAACGGCCACCTGTGCTCGAGCCGACTCCACGGCACTGATCAGCAGCTCGATGTCGGCCTCCGTCGTGCGGAAGCTGATGACGCATGCGCGCAGCGCTGGGCGCCCGTCGAGGCGAGCGGCGCTGATCCAGGCCTGGCCGCTGTCCACCACGGTCCGTGCGAGGGCGTTGTGGTACTGCCAGGAAGCACTGCGGGCAAGGCCCCCGGCGGCGGGATCGGCGAAGCACACCACCGGCAGAGGTGTGTCGTTCACCACGATCCAGCCGGCGTTCGACAGGCCCTCGCGCAGCATGTCCGCGAGTTCGGCGTCGTGCTCCAGCTGCTCCGCGTAGCCTGATCGTCCGGCGACCGCCAGGCTCATGAACAGCTTCAGCCCGGTGAACCGCCGGGACCACTGCTGGCTGGAGACATACGGATCCACGGTGTCGACGACATCATCCGGCATGAACGAGGTCGTGACCCGGAACGTCTCGGCCAACCCTTCGCCGTCGGTGCACAGCAGGGCGCCTGCCCCCATCGGCACGCTCAGCCACTTGTGCGCGTCCACCGTGACCGAGTCAGCACGTTCGACGCCGGCCAGCGCTCCCGCCAGCCGGTCCGACAACACGGCCGCCCCGCCGTAGGCGGCATCCACGTGGAAGCGCGGGCCGAACTCCGCGCACCATGCGGCAAGCTCGGGCAGCGGGTCGATCACTCCGGCGCCTGTCGTGCCCGCTGTGCCCACGACCAGGAACGGCATCCGGCCGGCCTGCCTGTCGGCGATCACCAGTGCGCGGAGCTCCTCCACGTCCATGCGAAGATCAGCGCGCACCGGCACGAGTCGCACGGCATCTCGTCCGATCCCGGTAGCGTGCGCCATCTTCAGCCACGCCAGATGGGCCTCTGCCGACGCGTACAGTACCGGCTGTCCGGGGATCGCCCGCACCCCTGCGGTGGCGTATTCCGGCCACATCCTGGTCAGCGCCAGCAGCAGCGCGGTCAGATTCGCTTCGGCGCCGCCGCTGGTGAACGATCCGGCCACCTTCTCGGGCGGATATCCGATGCGCCGGCCCAGGAAGCGCAGCAGGTGGGCCTCGATTTCCACCGCTGCGGGCGCGTGTGACCACGCGGCCAGCTGCGGGTTGGATGCCGCGGCGAGGGTGTCGCCCACCACGCCAAGCAGCGTCGGTGTCGGGTTGAACAACCCGAAGTAGCGTGGGTGCGTGGTGTGCACGGTGTTGTCGGCCATGAGCGCGTTGACCTCGTCGATCACCTTCTCGGGCCGGAGTGGTCCGTCGAAGGTGTAGGTGCCGATGGCCGCGCGCAGCCGATCCAGGTTCACCGGCCTGCTCACCGGGCGGGTGGAGGCTAGCTTCCGCTGTTGCATGAGCGAGCCGGTGACGTGCCGCCACAGCCGCTCTGCTGCCTGGTCCGGGGGGTCGAACGAACCACGACCCCCGGGAAAGGACGCCCGGCCCGCGCTGTCGGTGCTTTCAGTGCTCACCCCGCCAGGGTGGTGGCAGCGGCCGGGTCGGGCCAAGTGGCGTGATTGACAATGAGCGCTAAATTAATGACATGGCATCCCACGTCGTCGCGGTCCCTGTCACCGACGCAGTGCCGATCTTCGAACTCGCCATTCCGTGCGAGGTCTTCGGCTACGCCCGGCCGGAATTGGCCGATTCCTGGTACGAGTTCCGGCTGTGCGCTCCCAGGACCCGGCCTACCCGCACGGCGATTGGATTCTCCCTCGACACCGGCTACGGTCTCGACGCACTTGCCGAGGCAGACACCGTGATCGTCCCTGCCTGCCGCAGCGTGCACGACGAGCAGCCCGCCGACCTCGTGGCCGCCGTGCGCTCCGCCTATGACAACGGCACCCGCATCGTCTCGCTGTGTTCAGGCGCTTTCGTGCTCGCCGCCGCTGGCATCCTCGACGGCCGACCCGCCACCACGCACTGGCTGCACGCCGACCTGCTGGCCCGCCGCTTCCCGAAGGTCCACGTCGACGCGACCGTGCTCTACATCGACGACGGCAACGTCCTCACCAGCGCGGGCACCACGGCCGGACTCGACCTGTGCCTGCACCTCGTGCGCCTGGACCATGGCGCTACCGTGGCCAACGCCCTGGCCAAGCGTCTGGTCATGCCGGCGCACCGGTCCGGCGGTCAGGCCCAGTACATCGACACCGCGGTCACCGTCGACGAGACCCATCAACTCGGCCCGCTGTTGGACTGGGCACGACAGCGCCTGGACCAGCCCCTGACCCTCGCCACTCTGGCCGCACATGCCAACCTCACCCCACGAACCGTCATCCGGCGTTTCCACGCCGCCACCGGGACCACGCCCATGAACTGGCTGCGTGAGATCCGCATCAACCACGCCCGCGAACTCCTGGAGACCACCACCCTGCCGATCGACAAGATCGCCGCGCGCTGCGGCCTGGGCAGCCCGGCCAACCTGCGTCACCACTTCACCCGTACGCTCGGCACCGCCCCGAGCGCCTACCGGCGTGCCTTCCTCGCCGACAGGTGAGCCCGGAAGCCGCGGTGGGGGGTGGGGGGGAAGCCCGCTCACCCAGCAGCGTCCCGCGGCCGTCCCGCCGCGGCCGCGTCGACTGCCGTCTCGTCGGCAGACGTCTCGGCGGACTGCTTGCGCTTGATCGCGCGGAACAGGTGCGCGCGGAGGTGGGCGAACTCCGGCAGCTCCTTGGTCTCCACCTGGTCGCGCGGCTCGGGAAGCTCGACGGTGAGGATCTCCTGAACGGAGGTCGGCGGCGGGGTCAGCACGACGACCCGGTCGCCGAGGTAGACGGACTCGTCGATGTCGTGGGTCACGAAGAGCACTGTGACTCCGTACTGCTTGCGTACCCGCAGGATCAGGTCCTCGAGGTCGGCCCGGGTCTGGGCGTCGACCGACGCGAACGGCTCGTCCATGAGCAGGATCTCAGGCTGGTAGGCCTGGGCGCGTGCGATCGCGACGCGCTGCTGCATGCCGCCCGAGAGCTCCCAGGGGTAGTGCTCGATGAAGCGGGTGAGCCCGACAGACTCGACGGCGTCCTCCACGAGCCCCTCGCGGGTCCTGCGGTCCAGCCTCTTGTGCCGCAGCGGGAGCGCGATGTTGCCGCGCACCGACATCCAGGGCATCAGCGAGCGGCTGTACTCCTGGAAGACGAAGGCCATCTCGGCGGGCGGCTTGGTGACCGGTCGCCCGCGCAGCTCCACGCGTCCCGACGTCGCGGGCAGCAGCCCCGACATGCACTTGAGCAGCGTCGTCTTGCCGCAGCCCGAGGGCCCGACGACGCACACGAACTCCCGCTGCCCGACCGCGAACGTCAGGCTGCCGATCGCCCGGGTCGCCCGCTCGCCCTGCCCGTAGGTCTTGCTGAGCTCGGTGACTTCCAGCATTGCGCGGCCTCTC
>JBOHCZ010000179.1:0-8446 GCA_050699195.1 Streptomycetales bacterium | reverse complement strand
AGCCCGACCTGCCCGGTCCCGGCGAGCGCGCGCGCCGCGGCCCCGGCGGCCCTGCGCAGCACCTCGGGGTCGTACTCCTTGCGCGCCTCACCGAGGCCCACGGCCAGGACGAGGCTCGCCTTGGTGGCCCCGAGCGTGGCGACCTTCGTCACCTCGTCGGGCTTGCCCGTGGCGCCGAGCGCGACCAGCGTCTCGGGCAGCTTGCGTTTGAACGCCTTGTCGACGTCCGCGGCGCCGGGGGCGAGCTCGAGCCCCTTCGGCCCCTTGCAGACTCCGACGACGAGGGCGTCGACCTTCAGCGAGGCCGGGGAGTCGGTGGTCAGATCGATCGTGGTCACGGTGGGATCCTAGGACACGCCCTGGGACCTGCCGAGGCGGCGCCCCGGTCGCCGCGGTCTCAGGTAACGTCACGCGCATGTCGGAAAGCCCGGAGCCCAGCACGGCGGATCCGGAGGCCCCGGAGGCCCCGGAGGCAGGGCCGCGGCGATCCGCCCTGCACGACCGTCACGTCGCACTCGGCGCGAAGTTCGCTCCCTTCGGCGGGTGGGAGATGCCGCTGGAATACCCCGGCGGCGGTGTACTCAAGGAGCACGCCGCCGTCCGCGAGGCGGTCGGGGTCTTCGACGTCAGCCACCTGGGCAAGATCGCGGTCAAGGGGCCGGGCGCCGTCGAGTTCGTCAACATGGCGTGCACCAACGACCTCGGCAGGATCGGCCCAGGCAAGGCCCAGTACACCCTGTGCTGTGACGACCCGACCGGCGGCGTGGTCGACGACCTGATCGTCTACCTGAGGGGCGGCGACGACGTCCTGCTCGTGCCGAACGCCGCGAACACCACCGAGCTCACGTCCCGGCTTACCGCCTCCGCGCCCGCCGGGGTCACGGTGCAGGACCGCCACGAGGCCTACGCGGTGGTGGCCGTGCAGGGGCCGCGCAGCGTCGCCGTGCTGAAGGCGCTTGGGCTGCCCACCGGGTACGACTTCATGTCCTTCGTCGACACGGAGTGGCGAGGGGTCCCGCTGGTCGTGGGGCGCACCGGCTACACCGGCGAGCGAGGATACGAGCTGCTGCCCCGGGTGGCGGACGCGCCAGCCCTGTGGGACGCGGTCGTCGCCGCGGGTGCGGAGTACGGCGTCCGCCCCTGCGGCCTCGGGGCGCGCGACACGCTGCGCACCGAGATGGGGTACCCGCTGCACGGCCAGGACATTTCGCTCGACATCACGCCCGTGCAGGCCCGCCTCTCCTGGGCGGTGGGCTGGGACAAGCCCGCGTTCTGGGGCCGCGAGGCCCTCGCCGCGGAGCGCGCCGCGGGCGCCAGGCGGCTGCTGCGAGGCATCGAGGCGGTCGAGCGCGCGATCCCGCGGCCGCATATGACGGTGCGGGGCCGGGACGGCACCCCCGTCGGGGAGATCACGAGCGGCACCTTCTCTCCGACGATGCGGAAGGGCATCGGCATGGCGCTGCTCGACCGTTCGATCTCCTGGGACGACGAGGTGCACGTCGACGTGCGCGGGCGGAGCGCCGCCATGCGGGTCGTGAAGCCGCCGTTCGTACCGGCGTCGGTCAGATAGGTGAGGTTGCCCGATGGAGATCCCGGAGGCGCGCGTCCTGCTCGTCGGCATGATGGGGGTCGGCAAGACCACGGTCGGGCGTGCGCTCGCCGACCTCACCGGCTGGCCCTACGTCGACAACGACCAGCTGGTGGCTCGCGTGGCGGGCGCCGAAACCCGCGAGGTGCTCGACACTCGGGGCGTGCAGGCGCTGCGCGAGGCCGAGTCGGGCGCTCTCACCCACGCGCTGCGCGAGCCGCTCCCGGTGATCGCGAGCATCGCGGGGGGCATCGTCGAGAGCGCGCAGGACCGTTCCCGGCTGCGCGACGGCGGCTTCGTGGTCTGGCTGCGGGCCCGCGTCGACACGCTGGTCGAGCGCGTGGGCACCGGGTCTGGCCGCCCGTGGCTGCAGCCGGAACCGGAGACCGCGCTGCGCCGGCTGTACGTGGGGCGGGAGGCGCTGTACGAAGAGGTGGCGGCGCTGGTGCTGGACGTCGACGACGCCGCGCCCGAGGTGACCGCGCGGCGGATCCTGGCTCGGCTCCGCGAGCGGCGATCGCCGGAAGCAGCAACCTAACGTAGCCAACTGGGCGCACTCTGCAGTAATCTGCCGTTCGCAGCCGACCTGACGGGGCATGGAGATGGCGAACGGGGCAGCGGCTGGCCGCGGGGCGAACGGTCAGGGCGTGAACGGACCTGCCGTGAACGGACCTGGCGACCAGGACCAGTCTGTGTTGCCGCCGATGGTGTACGTGCCCTCTCGGCGGGTGCAGAGCGGCGACGAGCAGGCGCAGCTGGAGTTGCGCACCCTCGATGACGGCCGTCTGGCGGTGCTGGCGTTCTCGTCGCTGGACCGGCTGACCGCGGGGTGCGGGCCGGACCAGCCGTGGGTGTTGTTGCGTTCCGAGGTGCTGGCCGGGCTGCAACCGGGCGTCGGGTTCGACGTGGTGTTGGTCGACGTGCCGCTGCCGCCGGATCTGCGCCACGGCGGCGAGCGCGGCGGGGCACACGGCGTGGAGCAGCGCGGTGCAAACGGGGAGGAGTCAGGGGATGGGTGACGGCTTCCGGGTCGACGTCGCGGCGATGCGCCAGGTGGAGTCGCTGCTGCGGAATCGCGCCGACGCGATGGGGGAGGCGCCGTCTGCGCTGGGTGGTGCGCCCGATGCCGGCCGGTCGACCGCCGAGGTCGCCCGCGTTCTCGGGGTGTTTTCGGATGCGGCCGTGGAGGTGGCCGAGGGGTTGGAGTTCGCGGCAGAGAACCTCGGCCGGACTCTGAACGACTACGGCGAGACCGATGTGCAGGTGCGGAGCAGCCTCGACCAGATCGCGCCGGGTGACGGGGGTTTGTGATGCTGTCGCTGGAGATCGCTGGTAGTCCGGAGCAGTGCCTGGCACTGGCGCACGGTCTGGTTGCCGACGGCAAGCGGGTGTCCTCGCGCACGCGCGCGGTCGCGATGCGGGAGGTGCTGGTCAACCGGGCCAAGGCCACGGTCGCCGAACAGAAGGCGGCCCGCTTCGCCCAGTCGCTTTCGAAGGTGCCGGAGCGCTTGAAGACCTACGCGACCTACAGCGCCGAGGATGCTGCCAAGCAGCTCAGAATCGCCAAAGCTCCTGCCGTCTTGGGCAAGGTTCCCGTTGTTGGGGTCTTTGCGACTGGAGTACAGGTAACCACTGACATCATTAACGGAAAGCCTGCCGCCCAGTCGGTGACAAAGGGTGTGGCGACCTTCGCCGCCGGCACGCTCGTGACCGAAGGCGCCCTCGCCGGTGCCATGGCCCTCGGCCTTGCTGGGGGGCCCGTGACGTTGGCGGCGGTGGGCTTGGGTGCTGTCGCTGCCTGGGGTGCCGGTGAGATCGTCGAACACTGGGGCGACGACATCGCCAACTTCGGAGAAGACGTGTGGGATTCGGTGTTCTAGATGACGGGTGACCATGTTCCGGTCAGGCCGGACCCAATAACCGGCGAGCCGCGGCCGCCTCGGGCCCCCTTGCTCCCAGGTTCGTCTGGGGCTGCGCGTCGTGGGCGCAAACCAACGGTCCTGCCGGTGCCGCCTGGTGAGAGCGGAGTCTTGGAGTGGGAGCGGGCGCCCAAGCGTGAGATCTGGATGGGCGCGGGTCTCGCGAGCTTGGCTGTTCTTATATTTGCCCTCTTCTATTCGGGCTGGGATCTACTGACGGGCACATGGTACTTGTGGGCGTTCATACTGGCCCCCTTTCCCCTCATCGTTTGGGCGGCGAGTGGTCAGGTGATCACTGCTGGCGCGGACTGGGTTTACCTCAAGAAGGGCCGCACGGTTCAGTGGGTTCGTCTCTATGAACTGACCGAGGTCAAGGTAAAGATCAACGGCGTGACCTATCACCTGGCCTTGAAGGACTCTGCCGGGCGAAACTTCGATGTGCGTCTAGCCGAGCTTCAGACACGGCAGAAGCTGTGGGATCTGGTATATGCTGGGATCGTACATTCGGTACGGGAGCGCGACCTCGACGTGGGTCGCATCACGCGTAACGCGTTGAAGCTCCCCGAGCGCTGATCCGGCGCTCCGCGCGGCAGCTGGGCAGGGCGATCTTGGGTAGCCCGTCGACGTTTCGCGGGTCCAAGGCAACGCCAAGCTCGGCGAGGAGTGGGCGCCGTGGAGACGGAAGCACGAGCGCCACGGTTTCAACGACTGACCGGGGTCGGGAGAGGAAAGCAGTGAGCGACGAGTTCGAGCCGTACCGGAGCACTGTCAGCGGCGAGATCGGCGAGATCAGTTATATCGATGTCGGCGACGGCCCGATCACCCTGTTCGTCCACGGTGTGTTCACCAATGGCCAGTTGTGGCGAAACTGTGTTCGTCGATTGTCGAGTCATCGGCGGTGTATCGCGGTGGACCTTCCGGGGCACGGCCACACCCCGGCAATCGGCGACGCCTCGGTGTGGGGGCTGGCGGAAGCGGTGGCGACTGTCATCAAGGCACTGGACCTGTCCGAGATACACCTGGTCGGAAACGACACCGGCGGCGCGGTCTGCCAGGTGGTTCTCGCCCGTGACCCTGACCGTTTCGCCTCTTTGGCGCTGACGAACTGCGACACCGAGGGGAACTTCCCGCCGCCGCTGTTCAAGCCCGTGGTGTCCTTGGCCAGGCTGGGCATGCTGCGGATTCTGCGCCCGCTGCTGAAGGTCCCGCGCGTGGCCAGGCAGATCTACCGGACCGGGTACCAGGACCGGGGCGCAGTCCCGCTCGATGTCGTTGTCGGATACCTCGGCCCCGTCATCGGATCGCGGTCGGGCACCCGGTTCATGGAACGACTGCTGTCGTCCATGAGCCCGGATGTGCTGGCGCGGATCAGGCCTTGGATCAGGCCCGAACTGAGCAACTGCCATATCCCGACTGCGATCGTCTGGGGTACTGGCGATCTTTTTTTCACACTAAAGTGGGCGCACTGGCTGCAGCGACTGATCCCGGGTGCGGGCGAAGTGGTCCAGATCCCTGGCGGACGACTGTTTTTCGTCGATGAAAGAGCGGAAGAACTCGTCGCTGAACTGGAGAAACACTGGAAGTGAGGAAACAGTTATGGCCGTCATGCCGGTGGTCTTGTGCTTGCCAGAGTAGATCCTTTACCGGTGAGTGCCGATGCCGTCGTCGGACCTAACTCGATCCTCTCTCTCGGCTGTCGCGTGCCCCTGAGAAACAGATTGCGGCGCGACGCGAATTCGTGGCAGGCTTGCAGATGTGAAGGATAACTACTTCGGCGAGGATGTCGCACCGGGCTACGACGAGAGTTCGGCGCACATGTTCCACCCCGCGGTGCTAGGCCCGACTGTTGACTTTCTCGATGAGCTCGCGGGCGACGGGCAAGCTCTGGAGTTGGCGATCGGGACCGGCCGTGTCGGGCTTCCGCTCAGCCGGCGGGGAACACCCGTGCATGGCATCGAGCTTTCCGAGGCCATGGTGGGGCAACTGCGTAGGAAGCCGGGCTCTGACAAGGTCGGGGTGACGATCGGGGACATGGCCGCGACGCGGGTACCCGGCACCTTCAAGCTCGTCTACCTCGTCTACAACACGATCACGAACCTCCTCACGCAGGATGAAGCAGGTCGAGTGCTTCCGCAACGCGGCCGCGCATCTCGAACCTGGCGGTTGCTTTGTTGTCGAAGTGGTCGTGCCAGAGCTGCAGCGCCTGCCACCCGGAGAAACCGCCCGCCCCTTCCACGTGGGTGACCATCACTTGGGTTTCGACACCTTCGATCTGGTCAACCAACAGTTGGTGTCGCATCACTTCTGGGTATGTGGCGACAAGGTCGCCACATACCACTCGCCGCACCGCTACGTCTGGCCGTCAGAACTCGACCTCATGGCAAAGCTTGCGGGCATGCGGCTACGCGAACGGTGGAGTGACTGGATGCGTTCGCCGTTCACGGCCGACAGCCGCAAGCACGTCTCCGTCTGGGAGCAGCCGACCGACTAGTGTACTGAGTCGTTAATTCGGCTGCAGCATGCGGAGTGGGTGTCGAGGATCTCCTCGGCGGTCTTGGTCCACACGAACGGCTTGGGGTCTTTGTTCCACTCGTTGATCCAGGCGCAGGCTGGGACGCCTCTAGTTTTGCGGACTGCGGATCCTTTAAAGTCCGTCTCCGGCGCGGAACTAGGGTGTGTATTTCCGATACCTTCCAGACACGAATCCTCTTCCTTCGGGCACTGGCCCCTTGATGAAACTGCTCGGCTTACTCCCCGCCTTCCGACCTGCCTTCGCCGAGTACCGCAAGTACCTTCAGGCCACCGGCCGCGCCGCCTTGCTGTAGAACCCGCAAATTTTCCAGCGATGAGACCGACGACCCCAACTGCCAGCCGCTGCTCACTTCGGCGATCTTGGGGTTGTCGGCCCCTCGACGTTTCGCGAGGTCACGAGAGCGCCAAGATCAGCGAGGAGGGCGCGCTCAGCTGCCCAGGGCGTAGACGAGGAGCACCACGGTGGTGGCGGTCTCCACCAGCGCCCCGAGCACGTCACCTGTGACACCGCCGACCCTGCGCTGCACGTGACGCAGCACTGTGAGCGAGGCGGCGAGACCGGCGAGCACCGCCACCACCGGGACGGTGACGGCCACGAGGTCGATCGCCCCGCCGGTAGCCCCGCCCGTCGTGCCGCCGGACGGCATCGCGCCGAGCGTGACGCCGGGTGTCTCACCGAGCAGCGCAAGCGCGACGGCCAGGGCGAGAACGAGGATCGTGACGGTCCCGACCACAGCGGGCGCGACGCTCCCGGCGAACACGGCGCCCAGCCCGTCGGGCCGGGCGGCGGGGATACCCCGGCGGCATCCCCAGGTGACCGCGAGCCGCCCGGTCGTCACGGCGACGATCAAGGCGGGCACGCCGAGACCGGCTTCCCAGGTCGCGGTGAGCGCCGCGACCTGCAGCAGCAGCACGAGCATCAGGGTCAGCACGCCGAACGGGCCGATGTCGGAGGAGCGCATGACGGTGAGGGTCTCGACGGGCGGCTGGTTCGAGCCGAGCCCGTCGGCGGTGTCGGCGAGCCCGTCAAGGTGTAGGCCACGGGTGAGCACGGCCATCGTCGTGACGCCGATGGCGGCGGCCAGTAAGGCCCCGCCGCCGAGCCAGTCCACGAGCCAGGCCAGCCCGCCGGCCAGCGCGCCGAGCGTCAGCCCCACCAACGGCGCCAGCGTCATGGCGCGGCCGAGCGCCTTGCGCCCCACCCGACCGCGGCGCACGGGCAGCACCGACAGGGTGCCGAAGGCCAGCCGGAGACCGTCGATCATGATCTACCGACCGCCGTCCCGCGCCGGAGGCGCCACACGTGTCGACACATGACCCTCGCGGAAGGTCGCCATCTCCGCGAGCGTGGCCCCGGCCGCCTTGATCAGGGGGACGGCGAGCAGCGCACCGGTGCCCTCCCCGAGCCGCAGCTCGTACCTGACCAGCGGGTCGAACGCGAGCCGTTCGAGCGCCTTTGCGTGCGCCGGCTCGGTCGACAGGTGCCCGGCCAGCCACCAGTGCACCGCCCGGAAGGCCACCCGGTGGGCGACGAGGGCGGCGGCGGCGGAGACGACACCGTCGAGCAGCACAGGGGTGCGCCGTACGGCGGCCTGGACCAGGAACCCCGTCATGGCGGCGAAGTCGGCGCCCCCCGCGGTGGCGAGCAGCTGGATCGGGTCGTCGATGACCGGTCGCGCGCGGCGCAGCGCGTCCCGGACGATCGCGCACTTGCGGATCCAGGCCTGGTCGTCGATCCCGCTGCCGCGGCCCATGACGGCGGCGGCATCCCACCCGGCGAGCGCACCGATGATGACCGCGGCCGGGGTGGTGTTGCCGATGCCCATGTCGCCCGGCACGAGCAGGTCGGCACCGGAGTCGGCCTCCTCGTCTGCGAGGGTCAAGCCCACGCGGAACGCCTGCTCCGCCTCTTCCCGCGTGAGGGCGTCCTCCCGGTCGATGCGCCCGGAACCCCGCCTGATCTTGTGCCGCCGCACGGACTCGGGGACGCCTAGCAGGTCGTCGTCGACCGCGAGATCGACCACGCGCACCTCGGCGCCCACGAGCCGGGCGAGTACGTTCACCGCGCCGCCGCCCGCGATGAAGGTGCCCACCATCTGCGCCGTCACCTCGGGCGGGTAGGCCGACACCCCGGCCCGTGCGACCCCGTGGTCCCCGGCGAAGATCACGACGCGTGGGCAGCGGATCGGACGGGTCGGGCAGCTGCCCTGCACCCCGGCCAGCCACACCGAGAGCTCCTCGAGCCTGCCGAGCGACCCTGGCGGCTTGACCAGCTGGTCCTGGCGTTCGCGGGCGTGCGAGCGAGCCTCGGAGTCGGGTCGCTCGATCCGGGAGGCCAGTGCGGGGAGGTCCAGCTCGCTCATTGCGGGGGAAGCCTAGGGCATGGGGCTGGTGCCCGCAGCGGCAG
>JBOHCZ010000178.1:0-6797 GCA_050699195.1 Streptomycetales bacterium | reverse complement strand
TCATCGACCAAACCCGGCGGGAACACCCCCGTCAACACCCCCACCGCGACCCGGCCCGGCAACCGATCCTCGCCCACCCCCGCCACCCGCTGCCCGACCCTGACCACCCGAAGATCCTAGCACCCCCGAACTCTAAGTTAACGCCATTGGGGCTGCGCCGGGCCGACCTGAGGGAGCTACGGTCGGTGTATTACCGGCGCCCGACCGACTGGGGATTCCACGACGATCTACCCGCTGAAGTGCGCGAATGGGCGTCCGGGCAGGCGCGGTTCGGGGTGGGTGGGGTGCTTCGCTCATTGCCATGCTTGTGGGTCAATCACCCCACGCGCATCGCCGCAGCCGACTACAAGCCGGTGCAGCTGCAGGTGGCCGCGGAATGCGGGTTGCATGTGCCCCCCACCCTGGTGACCAACGACCCACAGCGGGTGGGAGTCTTCGCCGGACACGTGGGCGGGCGCATCATTACCAAGCCCTTGATGGGCAAGATCACCGACGGGGACGGCGAGCTCGCGGGTTTCCTTTACACCCACTTGGTTTCCGAGGATCGCCTCGCCGACCCAGGGATCGCCGGCACGGCCCATCTATTTCAGCAGTGGGTCGACAAGGCGTACGAAATCAGGCTCACGGTCGTGGGAAATCGAATGTTCGCCGCCGAGATTCACGCCGTGAGCGAGGCCGGGCGGGTTGACTGGCGCGCGGACGGCGACGTGCAATACGCACCCACCGAGACCCCTGCTGCAATCCAGGCGGCGGTGCGACGGCTCGTCGACCGACTCGGTCTGGCCTTCGCTGCCCTGGACTTCATCGTGACCCCCACCGGAGCGTGGGTGTTCCTCGAAGCCAACCCCAACGGCCAGTGGGGGTTCGTCGAGCTGGCCACCGGCCAACCCATCTCCGAGCGTTCGCAGAGCTTCTGCAGGAAGGACACCCGCGTTGACCGAGGCGACCACCAGCGACACCCCGCAAGCCGTCGAGTTGAGGGCGAAGATGGTCGAAGACCTGGCCGCAAGCGGTGATCTATCCGACCCGACCTGGCAGCGGGCGTTCGCGGCCGTGCCCCGTCACGCCCTCGTTCCCCGCTTCTACCGCCAGGTACTGGCCGACGGGCAGGTACACAACAAGCCCGTCGACGGCGCGGACCCCAGCCGGCGCGACGAGTGGCTTGCGGCGGTCTACGCAGACCGGACCCTGCTCACCCGTCCCGCCGACCCCGAGGCGGGCACCCCACCGTCCTCGGGGACCATGCCCAGCCTGACCGCACTCATGCTGCAGGGCCTCGACGTCGCCGACGGCCACCGCGTGCTCGACGTCGGCACCGGCACCGGCTACGGGACGGCCCTGCTCTGTGAACGCCTCGGCTCTTCCAACGTCACCAGCATCGACCGTGACGAAGAGATCACCGGACCTGCCCGAAGGCGTCTCGCCGACGCCGGCTACCACCCCACCATCATCACCGCGGACGGCGCCCACGGCTGCCTCGACCGCGCCCCCTTCGACCGGATCATCGCCACCTGCTCGGTGCGCAGCATCCCACATGCCTGGCTCGTCCAAACCCGCTCCGGCGGCAAGATCCTCGCCCCACTCGTCGCCGGGCTCGCCCTCGTCGAGGTCCACGACGACCACACCGCCCGTGGCGGCTTCTTGCCGAACCCCGCCTACTTCATGCCACTACTGAGCGAGCCCAGCACGAGCGTGCCTCACCAAGACGACCCGCACACGGGTCCCGAACACCCATCCCGCAAATCCCAGCTGCCCGGCCGGGTCGTCTACGACAACCACTTCCGGTTGATCCTCGAACTAGCCCACCCCGGCCTCACCTACCACCACGACCAGGATCCCGACCACGCGTACCTACAACACCTCGACGGCTCCACCGCCCGACTCCGCCCCGCCCCCGGCGGCGCCCGCGTCACCCAGACCGGGCCCCGCCACCTCTGGGACGCCATCGAGTCCACCCACGCATGGTGGAAAGACATCGGGCAGCCCAGAAGGGAACGCTTCCGGCTCACCCTCACGACAGACCGCCAAACCGTCTGGCTCGACCACCCGGGCGGCGGCCACACCTGGCAACTCCCCCACGATTCGCACACCGGCCACCATGATCAATGACGGTCGGCGGACCCCGTCGGCGCGTGGTTACCGGTGTAGCCACCTGTCGGCGTCAAGCCGCACGATCCGGTCCCGGTACTGGCGACGTGCAAGGTCATGTCGCTGCTACTCGCCCCGGTCAGGCATCGCTGGCCTTCAGGCCCAGCCCCAGGCCGGCACACTGCGGCGTTGCTGGCGTTGACCGTCGCGGTCGCGAGGCGCACCCCGTTACACCCACGTGTCGAAGGTGGTCGCCGACGACGCTGCGGAGAAGGTCGCGTCGCTGCTGCGCGGTCCGGCTGAGCCGCCCAAAACGCCCCCCGTGGAGAAGAGGCGGGACGCGCGGCACCGCATGGGCGACTTCCTCGGTGACTGACGTTGCCGTCAGACGCCGCCGTACAGCCTCGCACTCGACGGCCGGCCGACAGCTCCGAACAGCGTTTACCCCTGGTGGCGGAGGCGGACGGGAATCGAACCCGCCAGGCCGAGGTACTCGACCTCACTGGTTTTGAAGACCAGGGGGGCCACCAGGCACCCGCACGCCTCCACCCGCCGACACTACCGTCATCCCAGCCGATACCCGGAGGGGCACCGGTGTGGCGGCAGCTGCCTAGACTGAGAGCCGTGACCGCGCCCGACACCACGTCTGCCACCACGCCCGATGCCGGGCCCGGCACCAGGTACCGGCTCACGCAGTACGCCCACGGCGGCGGATGTGCCTGCAAGATCCCGCCGGGCGAGCTCGAGGAGGTCGTGGCCGGGCTGATGGCGCAGGGTCCGGGGCCCTCCAGGGGCGACAGCACCGACGGCACCGGCGCGGCCGAGACGTTCGGCGAGCTGCTCGTGGGCCTCGACCACGGCGACGACGCCGCGGCGGTGCGGATCCAGGGCGGCCTCGCCGTCATCGCGACGGCCGACTTCTTCACGCCGGTGGTCGACGACCCCTACGACTGGGGGCGCATCGCGGCGGCCAACGCGCTGTCGGACGTGTACGCGATGGGCGGACGGCCGCTCGTCGCGGTGAACCTGCTGTCGTGGCCGCGCGAGACCCTCCCCTTCTCATTGGCCTCGGAGGTGCTGCGCGGCGGGCTCGAGGTGGCCCGGCAGGCCGGGTGCCACCTGGCCGGGGGCCACAGCGTGGACGATCCGGAGCCCAAGTACGGCATGGCGGTGACCGGTGTCGCCGACCCGGACCGCCTGCTGCGCAACGACACCGGGCGTCCCGGCACGCCGCTGTCGCTGAGCAAGCCGCTGGGGGTGGGAGTGCTCAACAACCGGCACAAGGCCACCGGCGAGGTCTTCCCCCAGGCGGTGGCGACCATGGCCGCCCTGAACAGGGAGGCCGCAGCGGCGGCACTGGCCGCTGGCGCCGACTGCGCGACCGATGTCACGGGGTTCGGGCTGCTCGGCCACCTGTACAAGGTGGCCCGCGCCAGCGGGGTGAGCGCCGTCGTCGACAGCGCCGCCGTGCCCTACCTCGCCGGGGCGCGGGAGTCCGCCCTCGCGGGCTACGTGAGTGGCGGGACGCACCGCAACCTCGCGTGGGTCGGCCCGCACGTCGACTTCGGGCGGACCGACGAGACGACCCGCCTGCTGCTCGCGGACGCCCAGACCTCCGGGGGGCTGCTCGTCGCGGGCGAGACGCCGGGCGCCCCGGTGATCGGCGAGCTGGTCGAGCGGCGCCGGCAGGTGCTCATCGTGCGCTGACCGTCAGGCCGCCAGGCTGTCCTCAGCGGGACGGCCGGCGGTCCCGGCGCATCACCCCGGTACGGTCGAAGCGTGTACAGGTTCCTGCTCCAGCCGCGCTGGATCGCCCTGCACCTGCTCGTCCTGGTGATGGTGCCGGCGTTCGTGCGGCTGGGGATGTGGCAGCTCGACCGGTACGAGGACGAGCGTGCCGCAAGTGCGCTGCTGCGCGAGAACCGGGCGCTCGAACCGGTGCCGGTCGGGCAGCTGGTACGGCCGGGCCAGCGGGTGGATGCCGGCGACGAATGGCGGCGGGTCACGGTGCGCGGCCGGTACGACACCACACGTGAGCTCGTGGTGCGCAACCGGACGCACCGGGGTCAGGCCGGGTTCTACGCGCTGACTCCCCTCGTGACCGCCGGAGGGGCCGGGCTGCTGGTCCAGCGCGGCTGGGTACCCGCAGGTGAGACGGCCCGCACCCGCCCCGACGTGCCCGCCCCCCCGGATGGGCCCGTACAGCTGACCGGGTATCTGCGGCGCTCCGAGCCCGCGGACGACCAGCGCTCGATGCCGGCGGGGCAGATCGCACGCATCGCGCTGCCCGGGCTGGCCCAGCAGATGCCCTACCCGCTCTACGGTGGTTACCTTGCGCTGAGCGCGCAGCGGCCGATCGCCGACCCGGCACCGGCCCGCGTCCCGCCTGAGGACCTCTCGGGGGGCTGGCAGAACCTGGCCTACGCCGTCCAGTGGCCGCTCTTCGCCGCCATCGGCGTCACCGGGTGGGGCCTGCTGGTACGACGCGAGGCGCGGGAGCAGCGTCCGAGTGCGCCCGATAACGAACGGAAGGAGCCCAGGTGGCCAGCCGGATCGAAGACTACGCCCTGATCGGGGACATGCAGAGCGCCGGACTGATCTGCCGGGACGGCTCCATCGACTGGCTGTGCTTCCCGCGCTTCGACTCGGGGGCGTGTTTCGCGGCGCTGCTGGGCAACCGGGACAACGGCCAGTGGCGGATGGCCCCGGCGGGCGGCGGCCCGGCGACCCGCCGCCGCTACCGGGGCGAGAGCCTCATCCTCGAGTCCGAGTGGCACACCGGGGGCGGCGCGGTCCGGGTCATCGACTTCATGCCTCCCCGGGGGGAGGCGCCCGATATCGTCCGGATCGTCGAGGGGATCTCCGGCCGCGTCGAGATGCGCAGCGAGCTGCGGCTGCGCTTCGACTACGGGCACGTCATCCCGTGGGTACGCCGTGTGGACGGCCAGATCGTGGGGATCGCCGGGCCCGATGCGGTGTGGCTGCGCAGTGACGTCGACACCTACGGCAAGGACTTCACCACCTTCGCCGACTTCGCGGTGCAGGCCGGTGAGCGGGTGAACTTCGTGCTCACCTGGCACCCCTCCCACTTGTCGCCGCCCACCCCCGTACACGCCGAGGACGAGCTCCACGCCACCGAGAAGTTCTGGGCGGACTGGATCGGGCATTGCAGCTACGCCGGGCCGTGGCGGGAGGCGGTGGTGCGCTCGCTCATCACGCTGAAGGCGCTCATCTACTCCCCGACCGGCGGGATCGTCGCGGCACCCACCACGTCGCTGCCCGAAGATCTCGGCGGGACCCGCAACTGGGACTACCGCTACTGCTGGCTCCGCGACGCGACCATGACGCTGGACGCCCTGATCCGCAGCGGCTTCGTCCAGGAGGCGCGGGCCTGGCGGGAGTGGCTGCTGCGGGCCATCGCCGGCAACCCGGCCGATCTGCAGATCATGTACGGGGTCGCCGGGGAGCGCAGGCTCACCGAAGTCGAGCTCGACTGGCTGGACGGTTACGCGGGATCCCGCCCGGTACGCATCGGCAACGCCGCCGCCCACCAGCTCCAGCACGACGTCTACGGCGAGGTCATGAACGCCATGCACCTGGCCCGGCTGCACGGCATGCAGGCCCACGACGAGGCGTGGCGGCTGCAGCGCAAGCTCATGGAGCACCTCGAGAGCAACTGGCAGGAGCCCGATGCGGGGATCTGGGAGGTCCGCGGCGAGCCACGGGCGTTCGTCCACTCCCGGGTGATGTCGTGGGTCGCGGTCGACCGCGCGATTCGCACCTGCGAGCAGACCGGGCTCCGTGGCCCGCTCGACCGTTGGCGCGCGCTGCGAGACGAGATCCATCAGGAGGTCTGCGAGAAGGGCTACGACGCCGACCGCAACACCTTCACCCGTTACTACGGCGCGACGACCCTCGATGCCGCGCTGCTGCTCATCCCGCAGGTGGGCTTCCTGCCGCCGGACGACCCCCGGGTCGCGGGCACGGTGGAGGCGATCCAGCGTGAGCTGTGCGAGGACGGGCTGGTGCGCCGCTACCAGATCCCGGAAGGCGACCGGCTCGTCGACGGCCTGCCGGGCGGCGAGGGCGTCTTCCTCGCCTGCTCGTTCTGGCTCGCCGATGCCTTGATCCTGATGGGCCGCCACGAGGAGGGCCGTGAGTTGTTCGAACGCCTCCTCGACCTGCGCAACGACGTCGGCCTGCTCGCCGAGGAGTGGGACCCTGCGACCGGGCGCATGGTGGGCAACTTCCCGCAGGGGCTCAGTCACCTGCCGCTCGTGAGCACCGCCTACAACCTGGCGGCCCACGTCGATCAGTACCCCGCCGGCCGATGACACCGGCACGGCCGGGCGGGCGACCCTACACCGCGGCTGCGGCGACCAGCCGGGGCAGTACCTCCCCGATCGGCTCGCGCAGCACCGCGTCCGCGATGTCGTCGTAGGGTGTCGGCTCGGCGTTGAGGATGACCAGCCGCGCCCCGTTGTCCGCCGCGACCTGGCACAGCGAGGCGGCCGGCTGCACCTGCAGCGAGGAGCCGACGACGAGGAGCAGATCGCAGCCCAGCGCGGCCCGGCAGGCCGCCTCGAAGACGTCGGGCCGCAGCGCCTGGCCGAACGAGATGGTCGCCGACTTCTGTACCCCGCCGCAGGCCAGGCACGCCGGGTCCGCCTCGCCTGCGGCCACGCGGGCGAGCACCTCCCGCATGGGGG
>JBOHCZ010000177.1:0-6414 GCA_050699195.1 Streptomycetales bacterium | reverse complement strand
AGGGGTAGACGAATCCACGGCGCTTGCTGAGGCTGACGAGGGTGTCGATCTTGTCCGCGGCCACGCTGGCTCTCTTCAGTACGTATCGTCGACGGGGGAACCAGGGCGAAGGCTACCCGCGACCCCGCGACGGGCTCGCTCCGGTACCCACACCCTAATGACGCGCGTGCGTGGGGGCAGGTTCACTGCCGAAGTCAGCGGTAGACTACCCGCCGCACCCGCGGCCCGACCCCGTTGGCACCACCCGGCGGCGCCCCGCAGCCCGGCGCCTGTCGTTCGGCACCTGCGAGGGGTCGTCGACCCCGGGTTCAGAGCCGCCCTGCCGACCCCTGCCAGCCCTTCCGCACCGGAGCAACCGTGTCCGCCAATCGCAGGCCACCGCGCAAGCCCACGGCCCACCAGCGGCGTGCCCAGCGCCGCCAGGCCGCCGCCGCGCAGCTGCGCGGCTCAGGGCGCGGAACCCAGGCTCGCGGAAACCGGCCGCTGCGCCCCCTGCCCAAGGGCGACACCTTCCTCACCCCAACGTCGAACCGGTGGCGTCGCGCCGTCGAGCGTCGGAGCGCCCCGCTGCTGGTGGTGCTCCACCAGCTGCCCCGCTGGGTGCTGCCGCTGGCCATGGTGGTGCTCTTCGGCATCGGTTTCTTCGCCGGCGGGGTCGGGGGGACGCTCTGCCTCGGCGTGCTGTTCATCTTCGTGGCGTGGCTGTCGTACCTGTCGTGGCCCGCGGTCAGCCTGCCGGCCCGGCTGATCCGCATCGCGCTGCTCGGCATGATCGCCGCGCTCGCGGTCGCCCAGCTCAGCTGACCGCCGCTGGCGCACCCGCGTAGGTTGATCACGGGCGTTGATCATGGGCCTGGGGCGGCCTTGCCGCAGTTGAGGAATTGACAATCATTGTCGATAAAGTCACGATGCTCACATGACCCCGAGCAGGTACCGGCCTGCGCTCGCGCTCGCCGTGCTCGTCCTCGCGCCAGCAGCCGGGGGATGCAGCGCTGCGGGTACGCAGGAGGGCGGCAAGCCCGACGTCGCCGTCGCCCTCTACCCGCTGGCCTATGCGGTCCGCGAGATCGGCGGCGGCCGGGTCGCGGTCGAGGAGCTCACGCCTCCCGGGGCCGAGCCCCACGACCTCGAGCTGACGCCGCGCCAGGTCGGCAGCGTCGCCGGGGCCCACCTCGTGGTCTACCTGCACGGCCTGCAGCCAGCCGTCGACGAGGCCGTCGCACAGAACGCCCCGCGACAGGTGCTCGACGCCGCGGAGGCGGTCGGACACCACCATGACACCGCCAGGGACCCGCACTTCTGGCTCGACCCCACGAGGTACGCGGCGTTCGCCGAGGCCGTCGGCGAGAAGTTGGCCGAGGTGGACCCCGCACACGCGGGCGCCTACCGGAGCCGCGCCGCCGACCTGGTGCGCCGGCTCGAAAGGCTCGACACGGCCTTCCGTGCGGGGCTGCGCGAGTGCGCCCGCCGCGACATCGTGACCGGGCACGCGGCGTTCGGGTACCTCGCCCGGCGCTACGGTCTCGACCAGACTCCGATCACCGGGCTCGACCCCGAGGCGGCGCCCTCCCCTGCGCGGCTCGCCGAGGTGCAGCGACTCGTCGCGGCGCGCGGCGTGACCACGCTGTTCGTCGAGCCGCGGGCGAGCGCGAAGACCACCACCACGCTGGCCGCGGACCTCGGGATCGACACCGCCGCACTCGACCCGATCGAAAGCATCTCCGACCGCTCAAGGGCGGGCTACTTCCCTGCCATGCGGGAGAACCTCGCCCACCTCCGGGACGCGCTGTCATGCCGCTGAACGATCCGGGCGACCCGGCCGGTCCGGTGTTCCACCTCAAGAACGGATCGGTCACCTTCGGCCGCCGGCAGCCACTTCGCGACGTCGACCTGCACGTCGGCCGCGGCGAGGTGGTCGCGCTGCTCGGCGCGAACGGCTCGGGCAAGTCCACGCTGGTCCGCGCGCTCGTGGGGCTGGTGCCCCTCGCGGCCGGGACGGTCGAGCTCTTCGGCACACCGCTGGCGCGCTTCCGTTCCTGGTCGCGCATCGGCTACGTACCCCAGCGCGTCACCGCGACGAGCGGCGTGCCGGCGACCGTCGGCGAGGTCGTCGCGTCGGGCCGGCTCTCCCGCGCCCCGTGGTGGCGCCCGTACGGGCAGGACGACCGGCAGGCCGTCGCGCGCGCACTCGAGACCGTGGGGCTCGCCGACCGGGCCAGGGACGGCGTCGCCGAGCTCTCCGGCGGGCAGCAGCAACGCGTGCTCATCGCGCGGGCGCTCGCGGGCGAGCCGGAGGCGCTGCTCCTCGATGAGCCCACGGCGGGCGTCGACCTGCCCAGCCAGCACGCGTTCGCCGCCGCACTGCGCATCCTGGTCGGCCGCGGCGCGACGATCCTGCTGGTCACCCACGAGCTCGGCCCCCTCGAACCGCTCGTCCACCGCGCAGTGGTGCTCCGTGGCGGGAGTGTCGTGCACGACGGGAGGCCGCCCCCACCGGCCGAGCACCACGCCGGGGCGGCCCACGACCACGTCCATCCGCACGCCCGCGGTCACGGCTCCGAAGGGGGATGGCTGCGCTGAACCCGCTCGATCTGGCCTTCATGCAGCGCGCGCTCATCGCCGCTCTGTTCGTCGGGCTCGCGGCACCCAGTGTCGGAACCTACCTCGTGCAGCGGCGGCTGGCCCTGATGGGCGACGGGATCGGCCATGTCGCGCTGACCGGCGTGGCGCTGGGTTTCCTGCTGCAGACCACCCCGGTGCTCACGGCCGTCGTCACCGCCGCCGCCGGGGCCGTCGCGATCGAGCTGGTCCGGGAACGGGGACGCACCAGCGGCGACGTCGCGCTCGCGCTGCTGTTCTACGGCGGCATCGCCGGCGGCGTGCTGCTCATCGGCCTCGCGCCCGGCGCCGGCAGCGCCACGCTGCTCTCCTACCTGTTCGGGTCGGTCACCAGCGTCGCCCCCGCGGACATCGCCATCATCGTGGCGCTCACCGCGATCGTGCTGCTCATCACGCTGGGCATGGGCCGTCAGCTGTTCGCCGTGGCACAGGACGAGGAGTACGCCCGGGTCTGCGGCCTGCCGGTGCGCGCGATGAACCTCCTCGTCGCCGTGACCGCGGCCGTCACCGTCACGGTGGCGATGCGTGTCGTGGGGCTGCTGCTGGTGAGCGCTCTCATGGTGGTGCCCGTGGCGACCGCCCAGCAGCTCACCCGCGGGTTCCGCACGACGATGGCGCTCGCGCTCGTACTCGGCGTGGCGGCGTCGCTCGCCGGGGTGATGGTTTCCTACTACCTCGACGTGGCCCCGGGTGCCGCGATCGTGGTCCTCGCGCTCGCCGCGTTCCTGGCCGCCAGCGTGGTCGCAGCGGTAAGACGCTCGGGCCGTACCCCCTTCGGTCCGGCCGGGGGCGCGCCGCCGGCCGCGGAGGCCGGGGACGACGTGACGGTGCCGGGGTGAGTCACTGGCAGAATGACCGCCGGGTGCTGTCCGGCGCCGGCCCGAGCGAGGAGGGATGCATGAGCCCTGCGGCAACCCCCCCTCAGGGCCGCGCGACGAAACAGCGCGCCGCGGTCGCCGCGGTCCTCGACCAGATCAACGACTTCCGCAGTGCACAGGAGCTGCACGACCTGCTGAGGCACCGCGGCGAGTCGGTCGGGCTCACCACCGTCTACCGGACCCTCCAGGCGCTCGCCGACGCGGGCGAGGTCGACGTGCTGCGCACCACGGAGGGCGAGGCCGTCTACCGGCGATGCAGCAGCGGCCACCACCACCACCTGGTGTGCCGCTCCTGCGGGCACACCGTCGAGGTCGAGGGCCCGGCCGTCGAGCGCTGGGCCGACCGGGTCGCCGGCGCGCACGGCTTCACGCAGGTGAGCCACACCCTCGAGGTCTTCGGCACCTGCGCCGCCTGCTCGCCCGGAGGCGGGCCCACCCGTTAGCGGACCGGCCGCACTGCCCCTGTGATCTCGCGCTCACGGACTGTGGGAATCTAACGGGATGAGCCCCAAGAGCCAAGGTCGCAGGAAGAGCGGGCAGAAGGCAAGCAAACCTCGTGGTCGCCCGGGGTCACCGGCCCAGCGAAGCCTCACCGGGCTGTTCAGGGACCTGCTGCGCGACCTGCCGGCGCTGCCGCCGACGGCAGAGCCGCTGGACGCCGAGCTCATGGTCTCGGCGCTGGTCGGCACGTGGTGGGGCCAGCTGCCGCCGGGCGAGGACCCCGACCGGATCTTCGGCGAGGAATTGATCACCTACGCCGGAGGCCAGAGTTCGGCGACGGCACTGGCACTGGTGCGGGTCCTGGAGGTGCTCGGCACCCCACGGCAGCGGGAGCTGGCCGCGGCGGCCGCGGCGGCCCTGGCCGGGAGAGGCGTCGCGGAGCCACCGTGGGCGAGGACCGTCGGCCGGGTGCGGGTCGGCGAGTGCTGGCGGATGGCCGACATCTTCGGGGACCAGGCGTCGGTGGTCGCCACGTTCGGGTATGGCGAGCAGCCGCACGCCGTGGTCACGCTGGTCGATCACAACCTCGGCGGCATGGCCAAGGACGTGTTCGTCACCGACAAGGTCGACGCCGTGCTGCGCCAGCTCCGCAAGGACGCCGGCGGGAACCCGCTCGCGGTACTCGAACAAATCGACCCGGGCGAAGCTGCGGCGCTGCTGAACAGCGCTTTCGCCATGACCGACATGACCTGGCAGCCGCCGGTGAGCAAGGAGTTCGGCGAGTACCGTGCGCTGGCGCTGAGCCGCATCCGGGCCCTCTCGGTGTCCGCCGCGGACGGGGCCGAACCCGCGCCGGTGGAGATCAGCCAGGACGACCGGGATGCCCTGGTCTCCGAGTTCCTGGCCTCGGGCGAGGCCAGGAAGCTTCCCGACCGGGACGCCGCAGCCTCGTGCGCACGACTGATCGTGGACTACGGCTGCGACTACGACGACGGCCAGCCGCTACGGGTCAGCCCGGCGAAGACGGAGATCTTCCTGCTGGGCTGGCTGCCGCGCAAGGCCATACTGAGGGCCGGCGATCGGGCGGCCGTTCCCGCGGTGACCGCGGCCTGGGTGCGCTGGGCAGCGGCCCGCGCGGGGTTGCCCGGCGAGGCTGTCGTCGAGCTGACCGAGGCCGCCGACGAGCTGGGCAAGCTTTTCGACGAAGCCTACGACGACCCGGCCAAGGCCGGGCCGGCCCGGCTGCTGCTCGAGGGAGTCGGCGACGTCTCCGACCCCGACCAGCTGCGGGAAGCGATCGAGCGGCAGTTGGCCGTCGTGGACCGTCCCGGGCACGAGACGGCTCCCGGCGACCGGAGCACCTACCAGATCAAGGTCAGCCTGCGGGGCACGAAGCCACCCGTGTGGCGGCGGCTGCGGGTGCCGGGGCGGTTGACGCTGGCCCGGCTGCACGAGGTTCTGCAGGTCGCGATGGGCTGGGAGGAGTCTCACCTGCACGCCTTCGAGGTTGGCAGCCGCCGGTACGCCGACCCCGGCTTCGGCCTCGAGGAAACCAGCGACGAAGGGAAGGTACGGCTGGCCAAGGTCGCGCCGCGGACCGGCAGGCGGCTCCGCTACTTCTACGACTTCGGGGACGGCTGGGAACACGACATCCTGGTCGAGAAGATCCTCCCGGCCTCCGGCGACCCCGAGCCCCCGCGGTGCCTGACCGGCCGGCGGGCCTGTCCTCCAGAGGACTGCGGCGGGACCTGGGGGTACGGCGAGCTGTGCGAGGCCATCGGTGACCCCCGGCACGAACGGCATGTCGAGCTGCTCGAGTGGGTGGGTGGGTCCTTCGACCCCGCTGTTTTCGACCGCGAGGCCATCAACCGGGACTTGCACAAGCTGCACGCCGCCGCTCTCGACTAGGTGTAGGAGGGTTGGACGTTGGTGACGCTGGTGCGGAGTCGAGTTGCCGCTGCTGACCGCGCCCGACTGGCCGAGGACGTCGAGCTGGCCGACAGCGTCTCGATGGCGATGCTGCTGGTTCTTGAGACGCTCGCGCCGACCGAGCGGGCGGTGTTCGTGCTGCGCGAGGTCTTCGACCTCGGGTACGACGAGGGGGTGGCTCGCTTGTTGGCCGCCCGCGCGCCGTGGTCGGCACCGAAGGGTCGCTCGAGCCGGTTCAGGTCAACGGCTGCCCGGCACTCATAATGCGGCGCAATGGAGAGATCGACAGCGTCGTGGCGCTGCGGATCGACGACGGCGTCGTCACCGGGCTCTCCATCGTGCGCAACCCCGAGAAGCTGTCGCGCGTGGAGCGGGAGACCGCCTTGAGCCGTTGAGCCCGGGGCTCCATCGCCGACCGTTGCCGACGCGACCCCTACCGCCGCACAGCGTTGACTCCTCACGTCACGTTGGTCCGGCCGCCGAGCAGTCACGAACGTCTTGCCCCGCAACAACTAGACGGTATGCAGAGGCTGAGGCCTCGCTCGCA
>JBOHCZ010000176.1:0-6663 GCA_050699195.1 Streptomycetales bacterium | reverse complement strand
CTCGCCCAGGCCGCGGCGTAGGCCTCGTTGACGTTCACCGTGCCCGCCCGCAGCCGCGAGCCGATCCGGCGCCCCCGCGTGGCGTCGCGCGTCCACACGCTGGCGTTCAGGCCGTAGGCGGTGTCGTTGGCCCTGGCCACGGCCTCCTCCTCGGTGCGGAACGAGTACAGCGACACGACGGGCCCGAAGGTCTCCTCGGCGTAGATCGACATCTGCGGCGTGACGCCGGTGAGCACCGTGGGCTCGAAGAACAGCGGCCCGGTCTCGGGCCGGGGCCGGCCCCCGGTGAGCAGCGTGGCCCCCTTGGCCCGAGCGTCCTCGACGTGGCCCACGACCGTCTCGTACACCCGGTGCGAGACCAGCGACCCCATGTCGGCCGAGAAGTCCAGATCGGCGCCCAGCCGGAGGGCCTTCACCGCCTCGACGAACCTCTCCACAAACGCGTCGTACACCGAGTAGTGGACCAGCAGCCGCTCGAAGGAGATGCAGAGCTGGCCGGCGGAGGCGAAGCAGCCGCGCAGCGCACCCTTCACGGCGCGGTCCATGTCGGCGTCGTCGAGCACCAGCATGGCGTTCTTGCCGCCGAGCTCCAGGGAGCAGCCGACCAGGCCGTAGGCCGCCTGCTGGCCAACCTGCCGCCCGGTGCGGGTCGAGCCGGTGAAGCACACGTAGTCGGCGTGGTCGACCACCGCGGGGCCCACGACCGGCCCGTCGCCGAGGACGACCTGGAGCAGGCCGTCCGGCAGCCCCGCCTCGAGCAGCAGCTCACGCGCCCACAGCCCGGTGAGCGCGGCCTGGTTGTCGGGCTTGAGCACCACCCCGTTGCCCGCGACCAGAGCGGGAAACGCGTCGGTGACCGCGAGGCTGAAGGGGTAGTTCCACGGCGCGATGATGCCGACGACCCCGCGCGGCTGACGCTGCTCGTAGGCCTTGGTGAGCAGCGGCATGGCGCCGCGCAGCCGCCGCGGCTTGAGGTAGGACTCGGCCGCGCGCGCGTAGTGCCGCGCCACGATCGCGACGTCGGCGACCTCCTCGAAGGCGTGCCTGCGCGCCTTGCCAGACTCGACCTGGATCAGGTCGAGCACCTCAGCCTGCCGCTCGAGGACCAGGTCGTGGAACCGCAGCAGCACCGCCGTGCGCTCCCGCAGGTCGCGCTGCGCCCATTCGTACTGCGCCTTGCGTGCCGTCTCGTACGCCGCCTGGACGTCACCGGGCGAGGACTGCGGCAGGTCCGCGATCATCTCGCGCGTGAAGGGCGCGTAGCTCGGCGAGCGCGGCGGTTCGACGCCCGTGACCACCCCCGATGTGAGCCGTCGCACCAGCTCGGCCGGAACGGCCGCCCTGATCGATATATCGGGCTTGGCGTTCCGCGGGGAACGCCTGGTGATCCTGGCGCCCGTGGTCGCGGGAGTCTCCGCTGTCATGGCAGGCAAGCCTAGAGCCGCCGGCGTCCTGCGGAAACGGCCCGGGACAAATCCGCGGGCACCGGCCGGAGATGCCCGGCCGGCGGATGCGGCCGGCCGATGCACGGTCAGTGGATGGGGACGATCTCCGGCGCGCCCAGGCGCGCGGCGTCGGCCGTGCGGTCGTCGGGCTGGCGTTGCGACTCGCGTTCCGACTCGACCCGCTTGCGATAGTGCTCCACCTCGCGGGCGACCTGCTCGTGGTCCCAGCCGAGCACGTCCGCCATCAGCCGGGCCACCGCCGGGGCGGCGCGCACGCCGCGGTCGAACGTCTCGATGGAGATGCGGGTGCGGCGGGCGAGCACGTCGTCGAGGTGGCGCGCGCCCTCGTGGCTGGCGGCGTAGACGACTTCGGCCCGCAGGTAGTCGTCGGCGCCCTCCAGCGGCTGGCCGAGCTCGGGGCGGTCGGCGATCAGCTCGAGCACCTCGTCGATGAGCGACCCGAACCTGCCGAGCAGGTGCTCGACGCGCGCCACGTGCAGCCCGGTGCGCGCCGCGATCCGGGAGCGGCCGTTCCACAGCGCGGGGTAGCCTTCGGCGCCCAGCAGGCTGATCGACTCCGTGCAGGACGCCGGAACCTTCTCGTCGAGCGCGTGCGCGGCCGCGTCGACGGCGTCCCTGGCCATGATCCGGTACGTGGTGTACTTCCCGCCGGCGACGACGACGAGACCGGGTACGGCGTGCGCGACGACGTGCTCGCGGGAGAGCCGGGAGGTCTCCTCGGACTCCCCGGCGAGCAGCGGGCGCAGCCCGGCGTAGACACCCTCCACGTCGTCATGCGTGAGCGGCGTGGTCAGCACGGCGTTGAGCTGGCCGAGCAGGTAGTCGATGTCGCTGCGGCTGGCCGCCGGATGGGCCTTGTCGAGATCCCAGTCGGTGTCGGTGGTGCCGATGATCCAGTGCCTGCCCCACGGGATCACGAACAGCACACTGGCGCCGGTGCGCAGGATGATGCCGGCGCTCGAGTGGATGCGGTCGCGGGGCACGACGAGGTGGATCCCCTTGGACGCGCGCACGTGGATGCGCCCGCGCTCTCCCACCATCGCCTGGGTCTCGTCGGTCCACACCCCCGTGGCGTTGACGATCTGCTTGGCGAAGATCTCGAGGTCGAGGGCCCGTTCGAGGTCACGTGCCCGTACCCCGACGACACGCTCGCCCTCCCGCAGAAAGCCGACCACGCGCACCCGCGACGCGGCCAGGGCGCCGTAGGCGCTGGCGGTCCGCACCAGCGCAAGCGCGTAGCGCGCGTCGTCGACCTGGGCGTCGTGGTACCGGATCGCGCCGACGAAAGCCTCCCGCTGCAGGGCGGGGCAGGCCCGCAGCGTCTGCCCGCGGGTGAGGTGACGGTGCCGGGGCAGGCCGCGCGAGTAGCCGGTGGAGAAGCCCAGCGCGTCATACAGCGCGACACCCGCGCCGACGTAGGGCCGCTCCCACCACCTGTGGGTCAGCGGGAACAGGAACGGGACCGGCCGGACGAGATGCGGCGCGAGCTGCCGGAGCAGCAGGGCGCGCTCTTGGAGCGCCTCGTGGACCAGGCCGACGTTGAGCTGCTCGAGGTAGCGCAGGCCGCCGTGGATGAGCTTGCTCGAGCGGCTCGACGTGCCTGAGGCCCAGTCGCGCGCCTCGAGCAGCCCCACGGTCATGCCCCGGGTCGCGGCGTCGAGCGCGGTGCCGGCCCCGACAACGCCCCCGCCGATCACGAGCAGATCGAGCTCACGGCCGGTCATCCGGGCGAGACCTCGATCGCGGCTCTCGGGTCCCAATCCGGTCCTAATCAACACATTTCATGATCCTAACAAGATCATCGCACGGTCACTTCGATGCGCTGGAACTCCTTGAGCTCGGAGTACCCGGTCGTCGCCATGGCCCGTCTCAGGGCGCCGAACAGGTTCATCGACCCGTCGGGCACCCGGGAGGGGCCTAGCAGGATCTCCTGCAGCGTGCCGAGCGTGGCCACGGCCACCCGGTCCCCGCGGGGAAGCTTCTCGTGATGCGCCTCGGCACCCCAGTGGTAGCCCCGGCCCGGCGCCTCGACCGCCCGCGCGAGCGGGAAGCCGATCATCACGGCGTCGGCGCCGCACGCCAGGGCCTTCGCGACGTCGCCGCTGTGCGTCATGCCGCCGTCGGCGATCACGTGGACGTACCGGCCACCCGACTCGTCGAGGTAGTCGCGTCGCGCCGCCGCGACGTCGGCCACCGCCGTCGCCATCGGAACGGCCACACCAAGCACGGACCGGGTGGTGTGGGCGGACCCGCCCCCGAAGCCGACGAGCACGCCCGCTGCGCCGGTGCGCATCAGGTGCAGCGCCGCCTGGTAGGTCGCGCAGCCCCCGACGATGACCGGGACGTCGAGATCGTAGATGAACTGCTTGAGGTTCAGCGGCTCGGCCTGCCCGGACACGTGCTCGGCCGACACCGTGGTGCCCCGGATCACGAACACGTCGGCCCCAGCGTCCAGCACCGTCTTGGAGAACTGCGCGGTACGGCCGGGGGTCAGTGCCGCGGCCGTGGTGACCCCGGCGGCGCGGATCTCCTCGATCCGCCGCCCGATCAGCTCCTCCTTGATGGGCTCGGCGTAGATCTGCTGCATGCGGGGGATCGCTTCGCCGGAGTCCAGCCCGGCGATCTCGTCGAGGAGCGGCTCGGGGTCGTCGTACCGGGTCCACAGACCCTCGAGATCGAGCACCCCGAGCCCGCCGAGCCGGCCGATCGCGATGGCGGTCCGCGGCGAGACCACGCTGTCCATCGGAGCGGACAGGAACGGCAGCTCGAAGCGGTAGGCGTCGATCTGCCACGCGATCGAGACCTCCTCAGGGTCCCGGGTGCGCCGGCTCGGCACGACGGCGATGTCGTCGAAGCCGTACGCCCGCCGCCCACGCTTTCCACGACCGATCTCGACCTCTGACACGCTGTCTCCCTGCTGTGCTGGGTGGCGGCTGGCCGGCCGGGCCCGGCGGAGCGGGCGGCCCGACGCGGCGCCCTCAGTGCTCCTGCCGGCCCAGCCGCTGGTAGTTGGGTGCCTCGACCATCAGCGAAACGTCGTGGGGATGGCTCTCCTTCAGGCCTGCGCCGGTGATCCGGACCAGGCGGGCGGCCTGCAGCTCGGCGATGCTCGCCGCCCCGCAGTACCCCATCGCCGCGCGCAGACCCCCGGCGAGCTGGTGGATGACGGCCGAAAGCGGGCCGCGGTAGGGCACCTGGCCCTCGATCCCCTCCGGCACAAGCTCGTCGTCGGAGAGCACGTCGTCCTGGAAGTAGCGGTCCCTGGAGTACGAGCGGGCGCGGGAGCGGCTCTGCATGGCACCGAGGGAGCCCATGCCGCGGTAGGCCTTGTACTGCTTGCCCTTGATGAAGATCATCTCACCGGGGGTCTCCTCGACCCCCGCCAGGAGGCTGCCGAGCATCACGGTGTCGGCCCCTGCGGCGACGGCCTTGGCGATGTCACCGGAGTACTGCAGCCCGCCGTCGCCGATGAGTGGCACACCCGCAGGTCGCGCGGCGCGCGCCGCCTCGTGGATCGCGGTGATCTGGGGAACGCCGACGCCGGCGACCACTCGGGTGGTGCAGATGGAGCCCGGGCCCACACCGACCTTGACGCCGTCGGCACCGGCATCGATGAGGGCCTGCGCCCCTGCGCGGGTCGCGATGTTGCCCCCGATGACGTCGACGCGGGTGTTGGCCTTGAGCTTGGCTACCATGTCGACGACCGCTCGGGAGTGCCCGTGGGCCGTGTCGACGACGAGGAAGTCGACGCCCGCCTCGACGAGGGCCTGGGCCCGCGCGTGGGCGTCCTCCCCGACCCCCACGGCGGCACCTGCGACGAGCCGGCCGTCGGCGTCCTTCGTGGCGTGCGGGTACTGCTCGGACTTGACGAAGTCCTTGACGGTGATCAGGCCACGCAGCCGTCCCTCGCCGTCGACGAGTGGGAGCTTCTCGACCTTGTGGGCTTGCAGCAGCCGCATCGCCTCGTCGCCTGAGATGCCCACGCGGCCGGTGACGAGCGGCATGGCTGTCATGACGGCGCGGACCGGCCGGTCGTCGCCGGTCTCGAAACGAAGGTCACGGTTGGTGACGATGCCCAGCAGCAGCCCGTCGCTGTCGGTCACGGGAAGCCCGCTGACGCGGTAGCGGGCGCACAGCGCCTCGACATCGGCGACCGTCGCCTCGGGCCGTACGGTGATCGGCCGGGTGACCATGCCCGCCTCGGAGCGCTTCACCAGGTCGACCTGCTGGGCCTGCTCCTCGAACGAGAGGTTGCGGTGCAGGACGCCGACGCCGCCGTGGCGCGCCATCGCGATGGCCATCTGGGCCTCGGTGACCGTGTCCATGGCCGAGGAGAGCAGCGGGATCCGCACGGTGAGGTGACGCGACACCCTGCCCGATGTGTCGACGTCCCCGGGGACGACCTCGGACGCCGCCGGCAGGAGGAGGACGTCGTCGAAGGTGAGCCCGAGCATGGCGAACTTCTCGGGCACGTCGGGGTCGTGGAGATCCATGACACCTTCCGGGACGTCGGGGTTCCATGTTAGGGCGTGTCTCGTGGATCTCGTTCGATGAGCCAGCCGGTCATCCAGGCCAGTACCGCGAGGCGAAGAGCAGCGCGTACTCGGCGTACCCGCGACGACGACGCAGCGACTGGCGGCTCAACGCATCAGCGGGTGAGACCGCCTAACGGACCGGTCGGGGGCTGCGAAGACCCGGACTCCTCCGGATCGGCCGAGCTCTGGTAGGACGCCGAGGGCGCGTCCGTCGGCTGGTCCGACCTGGCGCCGTCATCGGTCTGCCCGCCCTGCGCGCTTCCGTCGCGCTCGGACCTGGAGTAGGACGGGGAGGGCGAGGCTGTCGGTGTCGACGCCGACTGCTCCGGCGTCGTGGGTGTGGGCGTGCCGCTCGGCTGGGTGGTGCTGTCGGGCGTGCTCGACCCGGTCGGCGCGGACGAGGGCTGCGGCGTCGCCATGCTCTGCAGGAGCCGCTGCTCCAGGACGCCCAGCCGCTGCTCGAGCACCTGCGCGTTGGGCCCCTCCATCTCGGAGACCTTGTCCCGTACGGCGTCGAGCAGCCGCCAGGCCAGCGCCGTGTCCCCCTGCGCGATAGCCGCCTCGACGCCGGCGAGGTCACGGCTGACCTCGTCGGGGGTGGGGGTGGGCTCGGAGGGGTCGTCGCCGCCGCCGACGGTGGCCATGACGGTGTTGATCGGCGC
>JBOHCZ010000175.1:0-7010 GCA_050699195.1 Streptomycetales bacterium | reverse complement strand
GCGCAGCGAGCATGAACGACGTTGACGCCGACCCACCCGTCGGCTTCACAATCACCGATCGAGGAAACGACCCCCCGGCCCACACAGCTTCGTATGGTCACTCCATACCGTCTAGGGGTGACACTCCACCCAGCGCACTTCGACTCCCGCTTCGATGACATCGACTTCACCCGCTGGCCAAGGGCCGGGGCATGGTTCGTACCGCCCGGGTCGCCCGCCTTCAGGGGCGCGGAATCGCGACCGCGGAGTACGGCGTGGTCGGCTCCGGCTGGGTGTTGAACCGGGCGTTGGGCAGGTAGAGCCGGCCGCGGAACGATGCAACTGTCGTCGGGACGTCGAACCGCGCATCGGTGACGCGCTCGCGGACCTGCCCGACGGTGCCGGCGGCGTTGAGGTCGACGACCGCGACCTGGTTGAGCTGGTTCTGCACCGCGTAGAGAGTGCGCCCGCGGAGCAGCAGGCCGTCGCCGTTGGCGAGGGTCTCGCCGCCGAGGTCGACCGCCTGGCTCGCACCGCTCGCCGGGTCGACCCGGAACAGCCGGCCGGTGTTGGACTGCACGACCAACAGCTGCGCCCTGTCGGGTGTGCGGGCGATGCCGTTGACGTTGAAGCCTGGGCTGAAGACCAGCTCGCCGGTGATCGGTACGCGAACCACGTCGTTCTCGGCGGGCAGCCCACCGTCGGGGCCGAGCGGCAGCTTGTAGAGCACAGGGTTCAGGGAGTCGGTGAACCAGGCCGCGTTGTCGGTGAGCACCACGTCGTTGACGAAAGTCGGCCCGGTAGCGAGCTGGTAGCTGGCGAGTACGTCACCGGTGCGGGTGTCGACGACTCGAGCGTCCCCCTGGCCGCCCCCGGCCGCGAACAGCCGGCCGCGCACGTCGGTTTTGATCCCGACCGCGGGTGTGCCCGGCCCCTGGCTGATGATCCGCCCGTCGCCGGTGACGAGGTTGGCCCGGTAGATCGAGCCGTCGGAGAGGGAGCCGAAGAAGGCGACCGGACCCGGCCCGATCGCGATGCCTTCGGGAGCGAATCCGTCGGGCAGCGGGACGGTCATCGGAAAGACGGGCGCTTTCTCAGCTGCCCTGCCGGCACCGACTGCCCCGCCGGACGGTGCCGAGCCGGCGGCGGCTCCGGCAACCGGGGCCACTAACACAGCCACAGCTGCGGCGGCGAATATACCCAGGCGGCGTACCATCGCCAGTCCTCCTCCTGGTCGCGGTGTGTTAGGACATCATCACCCGGATCGGTCGACGATAACCAGCAGTCAGCGCTTCGCCACGGGCAGATCTGAGCAGAGACTGGTCGTGTCGGGGTGAAGTAGGAGGGCCACCCCGACACGCCGACCAAGATCACACGCGTAACCCGGCCTACGTAGAGATACATGGCTGTCGAGGCCGGGGGTGAGGCCAGGCCGCAGGTGTCGCGAATCGGGCCCGTGCCGTCTCATCCCCCGGGATCGCCTCCCACGAAAGGGACCGCCGCGGAGAAAACCTCGGCGAACACGCAGAACAACTTCATCTCCTCGCTCATCCCAGCGTCGAGTTCGCCGTATTCGGCGGCCCGCCCCCACTGCGGCAGTGTGGTGAGGCCGTGTAGCGCGACGTAGCGCAGCAGCGAGTCCCGGGACGCGCCCGGTGCCGGTGACTGCCACTTGGCCTGCGCGAGCACCGCAGTACTGAGGGGTGTCGACGGGCGTATCCGTCCTCCCGTGAGCTTCGAAGCCGCCCCGGTCAGTAGCATCACCACTACAAAGAGTCCGATGCAGACGCCGAGCGCGGGGCCGAGCGCGGTGCGCATACCGGACGCGGAATTGTCCGACGCAGGCGCCGCGAGCGCCAGGCTCGCGGCGACGGCTATGAGGGAGAATGTCACCAGCCCCGCGTAGACGCCGACCGCGCGGTCCCGAAGTCTCACGTTGCGGGCGGCGGCCTCGTCCAACAATCCCATCCCGGCCAAGCGACGCTGCGCTGTCCCGGTGTCCCCGCCGCGCCTGCCCGCGTACAGCACGTCCGTCAGAGGGGTGCGCTTGCCGCCGCGGAGCTTGCGCAGCATGGCCTGTCGAACGGTGGACCTGTCGTTGTCCGCGGCGAACTCGCGACGGCCCGCCGGGTCCTTCGCCAGGACGAGCGCCCCGTACTCCAGCACCACTCGCCGCTCCAAGTACAGTCGCAACAGCGCCACCTGCGCCAGGCGCTCGTCGCCGCCGAGCAGCAGCCCCAGCTCCTCAGCCGTGAGCGCGTCGGCGTCGACGTCCGGGCCGGACTGCGGCAGCCGGCGCAGCAACACGCGGTGCCGCCGGCCAGTGACGGCCATCATCACGATGAACGTGAACTCCACGACTGCCAATAAGGAGAACGCGGCGATGAGGTACGGGGCGCTCCAGTCCACCTACATCCTCCTCTGAGCGCGTCGACCCATCTCGGGCCGCGGCAAACGCGAGAAAGTACTAGGGCGGCCTCTTCACCTGCCGCAGCCACCGGGCTGGCTGGCCGTCGACATCCGTGGGGCCTCGGGGTCAACGTTTCAGATATCAATCTGCCCTTACTTGATCTTGATAGAAGAGGGCCTAGTATGGCCAGAATTATTTCATACTGTCGTCATTTCAGGTCTTACTCCCTGGTCCCGCAGCAAAGGAGACGGTCATGTCTGCTGAACGCCGTACGGTGCTGCAGTGGGGGCTTGCGGCGACCTTGGGTCTGGGGTTGCCGGCAGGCACCGCGGTGGCGGCCAGCCAACGCAGGCGTCCCGGCTCCGAACGGGTGGCCACCCCGCGGCCGGTGGCTCCGACGGCGGCGTTCCGGACGCCGTTACCGATTCCTGCGGTCCTGCGGCCGGTCTCGACGGCGGGCGGGGTCGACCGGTACGAGATCCGTCAGGTCGAGGCACGACAGCAGATTCTGCCTGAGGGGCCGGTAACCGCGGTATGGGGTTACGACGGCGCCTTTCCCGGACCCACGATCGAGGTCCGCCGCGGCCGACACGCGGTCGTGACACACCACAACCAGCTCGCCGTTCCGACCGTGGTCCACCTGCACGGCGGCAACGTCTCGCCAGAGGACGACGGCTATCCCTCAGACTTCGTACTTCCCGCAGGCCACCAGGCCGATGACCCCCGGATGGCCGAGATGGCCAGGCACGGCGTGGCGGGTCTGGCCACGGGTAGCCGTTCCTACGCCTACCCCAACGACCAGCCGGCGGCGACGCTGTGGTACCATGATCACCGGATGGGCTTCACTGGTCCGCAGCTCTACCGTGGCCTGGCCGGGTTCTACGTCGTACGGGACGAGGTAGAGGACGCTCTGCCGCTCCCCCGCGGGGACCGGGAGATCCCGTTGATGATCACCGACCGGACCTTCGCCGAGGACAACTCCTTGCGCTATCCCTCACTCGATCCGACGCTGGAGGAGCCCGGAGTGTCGGTCGCGGCGCAGCACGGCTGGCTGGGCGATACCAACGTGGTCAACGGTGTGGCCTGGCCTTTTCATGAAGTCGACGCCGCGTTGTACCGGCTGCGCGTCTGCAATGCTTCCAACGCCCGCCCCTACATGCTGAAACTGGACCCGCCTCCACCGGGAGGTGGTGGGC
Source organism: Streptomycetales bacterium (assembly GCA_050699195.1). Lineage (GTDB taxonomy): Bacteria > Actinomycetota > Actinomycetes > JBOHCZ01 > JBOHCZ01 > JBOHCZ01. The sequence goes on along the minus strand of JBOHCZ010000175.1, from coordinate 3,425 downwards.
TGGTCCAGATCGGCAGCGACGTCGGCCTGTTGGACCGCCCCATGCGACACGACACGGTCACCATCTCGCCCGGCGAACGCTATGACCTGCTGGTCGACTTCTCCGCATGGCAACCTGGGACGCAGGTCGTGCTGAAGAACCATTTCGAGCTGGGTGAGAAAGCCGACCTTGTGCGGTTCGACATCGCCCGCCGCGCCCGCGATGACGCCCGCGTCCCCGACACACTCGCACCCGACCAGGGCGCGCCGCCGCCACCCGCCGACAGGCCCGGTGACCGGCAGTTCAATTTCACCGTCGGCCCGAAGGGCACAGGCTTACCGGCGTTGATCAACTTCCGGACGTTCGACGTAGAGCGGACCGACGCTCGCCCAGCCTTCGGCGCGACCGAGATTTGGAATGTCACTGCTGATGCGAACCACCCGGTACACCTCCACATGGCCCACTTCCGGATTCTGAGCCGGGACGGCAATCCCCCCGGGCTACAAGACGCCGGTTGGAAAGACACCGTCTTCCTCCACGACAGCGCGGTCAAACTCGCCGTCGCTTTCACCGGTCACCGAGGTAAGACCGTGTTCCACTGTCACAACCTCGAACACGGAGATCACGGGATGATGACCAACATCGAGGTCGTGTGAGCACGAGACGGCTCCGCCCAGCACGGCCCAGCACACAGGTGAGCCGCAGGGCACCTGCCAGGCGGCCCGCCGCGTCGTGGCCGCGCTGGGCCGCGCCCAATCAGTACGTGCTCGCCGGCCTCGCGCTAGGAGGGGAGATCGGCCACCTCGCCGCTGCCACGGTCGAATGGCCCGTCTCGACACCACGCGGTGTGTTTCACATCGTGGTCGCAGCCCTGCTCGGATTGTTCGCCACCCGCCTGTACGTCGGCGCCTCACGAACCGAGCAGACTGCCGGCGCCGTGCTCTGCTTGCTGCTGCCGATTTGCTGGCTCGCCTTAACGCTGGTCGGCGTCAGCCCCTACCGCGACACCCCCACCGCACTGGCGTTGCTGCTCTCGACCGCCGAGCTCGCGTTGACCGCACTGCTCAGCCGACCTCCGCTGCACCGGGCTGGTTGACCATCTCGACTGGTCGTCGTCTTGTCCCCGGCGGCCGGGGCCGTGTTGGTCATGTCTTGGGTGGCTGTGGCGGTCCGTGGCTAGTGTCCTGCGCCGGTAGTTCGTCGGCAGAATCTGGCGAGGGAGTCGAGGATTTCGTCGGCGGTTTTGGTCCAGATGAAGGGCTTGGGGTCGTCGTTCCAGTTCTTTACCCATGTGCGGATGTCGGCTTCCGCGCGGCTGATCGTCTAGCGGCCTTCCCGGACTAGTCATCGGCGGTTCCCCCGCGGATCACGAGATTGTCTATGCGGTTCCAGCCGAGGCTGGCGAGCATGAGTCGCAGCTCACGGCCGGGCGATTCGAGAACCAAACGCCGGTGGGAGCCGATTGCGGTGGCGGCGCGGACCAGGACACGTGCGCCACCCACATCGATGAAGCCCAGACCCGAAAGATCCAGGTGCATGTCTCCCCTGCTTCGCCGCGCCTGCTCGCGAAGCAACGCCCGCAGCGCCTCGGTGTTGGACACGTCGACCTCACCAACCAGACGGAGTCCCCGGGGCAACCGTGTACGCGTCACGTGCAACAACGGGTCCCGGTAGGCGAGCTCGTCGGCGATCATGCCAGGGTGAACCCGCTGCAGCGCCGCGAGCTGCTCGGCCGGGAACCGTCGGCGATCGTACTGGCAGATCGCCAGAATCGGCTTGCTTGCGAACACACTCGCAACCTGTGACTCGTACTCCACCACGCGGTCCGAGCCCGGGAAACCCCGCGCCGCCCACGTCATCTCGCCGGTGACGCGGAGCGAGCGGTAACCTCCCTCGATGGCCCGATCGGCCTCTACCGCGAGCCTGTCAATCATGCGCTCCGGCTCGAACGGGACCTGCTGGAGATACGTCTCCTCGGCGGAGGAAACCGTCAGCTGCCCGCTGTCCAGGTGAGGTACCGGATCCATGTCACGCGCCAGCAAAGTGTCAAGGACACGCTCGGGCGCGGTGTCGGCGAAATAGAGAACCTTGTGGTGGGCAGCGATCCCGTCACGCACGAACGCCGTGACAACATCACCCTGCTCCCGATCCGAATCGAAACAAAAGCACAGATGATCACCCGGCTTCACCGCTCACCGGCCGGACGTTCGGCCATCCATCCTCCCTCGTTTCGCACGCCCCGAGCAGACGCCAGCCCATGAAGCCGGAGCCACAGAAATCCGCCTACGCCGTATCGGTACCTAACGGTGTATCCAAGTACAGACAGTCCGGGACTGTACCAAATGATCAAAGGGGGCATCTATCAGCTGAAGGTCGTGGGAGGATTGCGCCCACTCAGACCGATCAAGCGGTGCAGGAGCGAGGCGTCGGCAGGGACGTCGACGACGGGGCCGAAGAGACCGTCGCGGCCGGCCGCTTCCTCGGGTCTGGACATCAGCGACACTGGATCGTCAGCCGCCCGTGGCTTCGGCGGCGCGCCGGGACATCTCGTCCGGCGATACGTCCTCGACATGGCTCGCGACGCTCCAACGGTGCCCGAACGGGTCCTCGAACTGACCTGCCCGGTCACCGTAGAACTTGTTCTCCACGGGCTGCAGCTCCGTGGCACCGGCTTTCACCGCACGGCCGAAGACGGCGTCGACGTCGTCGACGTACAGGCTCAGCGTCACCGGTGTGCCGCCGATCGACTTCGGGCCGCGCGCCCCCATGTCCGGGAACTCATCCGCCAGCATGATCAGCGAGTCGCCGATCTGTAGCTCGGCGTGGCCGATCTTGCCCTCGGGAGCGGGCATCCGCATCCGCTCGTGGGCTCCGAAGACGCCGCTGTAGAAATCGATCGCCGCGGCCGCGCCGTCGACGCACAGGTACGGCGAAACCCGCGGGTACCCTTCAGGGATCGGGTTGACGCTCGACACAGGAACCTCCGCAGACGATTGCGTACGCTGACGCCACCACCCTGTCACCCGGGTGTGACACGAGGCAGGCGATTACCGGGAAACCCGACTTCCGGAGCACGACCTGGCCTTGCCGGAAGACCAGCTGTACGCAGAGCCTGGTCGGTAAGCGAGGATGGACGACAACACGGCCGCGCCAGCGGCTCGCCGGCACGGTTGACCTCGCTCAGCGACGCTCAACCCGCCCAGGCGATAATCGAGGACCGCCAGGGCGAACGGGCTGTCTGTGCGGAGCGACTGCGTTCGGGGGCGCGGATGCGGGACGACCGCTCCGAATCGACGGGGCTAGAGCACGTTGTGGACTCGGCCTGCCCCAATGTGATTAACTTTAGGTTGGGACGGGCAGGGCCCAGAAGATGATTTTCGTTCGCGGGGTGCGGGGTGCCCGGTCGCCGGGTTTTTTGGTGCGGAAGCGTCCGCCGGGTCGTTTCT
>JBOHCZ010000174.1:0-12946 GCA_050699195.1 Streptomycetales bacterium | reverse complement strand
CGCCCGCCGGCGGGCGCCCCGTCACACCTCTCGATCGGCCTCGATCGGCTCGGCGCGGCGCGGCGCGGCGAGTCGCTGGTGGTCGTGGCTCCGGACGTCACGCCCGCCCGGCTGCTGGAACGGGTGTCGGACGCGCGCCGAACGGGCGCGACGGTGTTCGCGATCGAGGCCGGCGACGGGGAGCTCACGAGACTGGCGCACGAGGCGATCACGGTTCCGGAGGCCGGACTCGCCCTGCCACGCGCTGTCGCGGGCCGCTTCGTCGTGCCCGAGCTCGACGGGCTCGACCTGGCCGCGCCCGCGGTGTCATTCGACGCGGTCCAGCACCTCGTGAGTGCCGCCGCCGGAGAGGCCGGGGGGCGAGCACACCGGCGTGGTGTCCGCGACCGGCTCGCGCGCTTCCTCGACCTCGTGAGCGGGCCTCCGCCGTCGCGCAACCCCTGAAGCACGTACACTCGCGAATGACATGACGACGCTTGTGCCTGGTCAGATCTCCCCGCCCCGGAGGGTGCCCAAGAGCATCCCGCGCCCCGAGTACGTCGGGCAGCAGGGCCCGGCCCCGAGCATGGGGCCGGAGGTCAAGACGCCCGACACCATCGAGCGCATGCGTAAGGCCGGCCGCCTCGCCGCGCACGCGCTCGAGGAGGTGGGCAAGCACGTCGCGCCCGGCGTCACGACCGACGAGCTGGACCGGATAGGCCACGAGTTCCTCTGCGACCACGGGGCCTACCCCTCCACGCTGGGCTACCGCGGCTTTCCCAAGTCCCTTTGCACCTCTATCAACGAGGTGATCTGCCACGGCATCCCGGACTCGACGGTGCTGCGTGAGGGCGACATCGTCAACGTCGACATCACCGCCTATCTCGACGGGGTGCACGGCGACACCGACGCCACATTCCTCGTGGGCGAGGTCGACGAGGAGGCCCAGCTCCTCGTCGAGCGCACCCGCGAGGCGCTGGCGCGCGGTATCCGCGCGGTGCGGCCCGGCCGGCAGATCAACGTCATCGGCCGGGTCATCGAGTCCTACGCCCGGCGTTTCGGCTACGGCGTGGTCCGCGACTTCACCGGGCACGGCATCGGCGACGCATTCCACTCCGGGCTGGTCATCCCGCACTTCGACGACCCGGGGGCCACCATGATCCTGGCCCCCGGGATGACCTTCACGATCGAGCCGATGCTCACACTCGGTACCTACGAGTGGGACATGTGGGACGACGGGTGGACCGTCGTGACGAGGGACCGCAAGCGTAGCGCCCAGTTCGAGCACACCCTGCTGGTGACCGAGAGCGGCGCGGAGATCCTGACGGCGTGACAGCATGTGGCCGCGCCCCGGTCGCGTCCCCCCGTCGCGCCCGGGGTGTTCAGTCGACGTGTGGGTAGCTGCCGGATAGGTAGTGGTCGATCTGTCACCGTGAGCCACCGCTCAGCCTCCGGCGGCGCGCGGAACCGGTGCACCTCCACACTCAGAGTTCGAGTCTCGTCGAGCTGCCGCTCGTACTTCGGCCGGTTCTCCGTCGCCTCCCGCCCCATCAAGGCCTGTTATCCTCCGATCTGCCAGCGCCTAGACGTCGCCGCAGGGGCCGCGTTCGGCGAACGGGAGCGCGCCGAAACCCGAGATGTCCGTCCGCTCAAGATCGCCGCTGGCGACCGCCTCGAGCAGTGCCATCGTCAGGATGCGGAAGAGGTTTGCGAGCTGCCCGTTGCTCTTCTGCCCCACCGAGCGGACCTCATAGAAGACCGCGCCCTGCGTCGTGAAGCCCGGGTCGGACCCGTCCGGCCCAGGGCCGCCGAGCAGCATGCGGGAGAGCACGGCGTTGGTGATGTCGATCTCCGGGTAACGGGCGGTGTTCACCAGGCCGTACCCCTCCAGGGCGTTCACCGACACCATCGACATCTGGCGGGCGGTGAGCCACTGCAGGTCGCCCATCCGCGAGGGGTCGATCGGCCGGGCACCCATCTGGAACTGGTTGAGGTCATCGGTGCCCTCCACCTGCGGCGCGCTGCTCATGTGGTGCAGATCGAGAGCGAGCCGGGGGCGGGTCGCCTCCCACACCTCGTACCACTGCCGGGACTCGGGCTGGGCGAAGTTCTCCCAGTCACGGTTGAGGTCGATGCGGTTCGGCGTCGTGCTCTGCCGGATGTTGGCCTCGGCGCCATCCGGGTTGTACATCGCGATGACGGTCAGCGTCATCCGCTCGCGGATGAGACGGGCCTGCGGGTCACCGCTGGCCAGATGATCAAGGATCTGCAGCGCTGCCTCGGTCGAGTGCAGCTCGTCGCCGTGGATACGGGACTGCAACCAGAACCTGTCGGGCCCGGAGCCGACGGTGGCGTAGAGCAGCTCGCGGCCCTCGCCCGACTGCCCGGCGCTGTGCACGGAAACCAGGCCGCCGCTGGTACGCGCGATGCGGTCCAGCCCCTGCACGGCGTCCGCGTAGCCGGCGACGCTTGCGCGGCTGACGTGCTGGCTGTCCTGGATGTGGGTCCGCCCGGGCGGTGAGCGGGGTCCGCGGTGGCGGGGCCGACACGACCGCGCCCAGCAAAGCAGCGCCAGCGGCTAATCCGGCGAGCCGTAACCCTCTACGGGAGATGTGGTGGAGCATCGTTGCCCCTTCGTGTCGCCGTGACGCTACGCCCGCCGGGCTCCGCGTGGAATGCCCGGTAGTGGCCGGAGACGGTCAGTGCAAGTCGCGTGGCACGGCGCTACCGCTGGAACCGACCAGGAAGTCGAGGTCGGCGCCCTGGTCGGCCTGAAGCACGTGGTCGACGTAGAGCCGGGCGTAGCCCCGCTCGGCGGGAGCAGGCGGTGGGCGCCAGTCCGCGCGGCGCGTGGCAAGCTCGTCCTCGCTCACGTCCAGGTGCAGCCGCCGGCCCGGCAGGTCCAGCTCGATCCAGTCGCCGGAGCGCACCAGCGCCAGCGGGCCGCCGACCGCGGCCTCGGGCGCCACGTGCAGCACGACCGTGCCGTAGCTGGTGCCGCTCATCCGCGCATCGGAGATGCGGACCATGTCGGTGACGCCACGAGTCAGCAGCCTCTTGGGGATCTGCAGGTTGCCCACTTCGGGGAAGCCGGGGTAGCCGCGCGGGCCGGCGTTGCGCACCACGAGCACGGTGTCCTGGTCCACCGGCATGTCCTCGGACTCCGCCTCGGCGTTGTACTGCTCGATCGTGTCGAACACCAGGGCCCTGCCGCGGTGGGTGAGCAGGTGCGGGGAGGACGCCGACTGCTTGATGACCGCGCCGCCCGGGCAGAGGTTGCCGCGCAGCACGGCGGTGCCGGATCCGGGCGGCTGCAGCGGAGCGGTCATGGGGGCGATGACCTCGGGGTTCCAGCACTGCGCCTCGGCGACGTTCTCACCAGCGGACCGGCCGGTCACGGTGATGGCATCGCGGTGCAGGAGGTCGCCCAGCTCCTTCATGACCACCGGCAGCCCGCCCGCGTAGTAGAAGTCCTCCATCAGGTACCGGCCTGAGGGCATCAGGTTCACCAGCGTCGGTACGTCGCGGGCCAGCCGGTCGAAGTCGTCGAGCTCGAGGGGCACGCCGACCCGGCCGGCCAGCGCGAGCAGGTGGACGACGGCATTCGTCGAGCCGCCGATCGCGGCGTTGGCCCGGATCGCGTTCTCGAACGCCTCGCGGGTCAGGATGCGGGTCACCGTCAGGTCCTCGTGCACCATCCGCACGATGCGCTGTCCCGCGGCCGACGCCAGTGCGTACCTGCGCGAGTCGGCCGCCGGGATCGCCGCCGAGCCGGGCAGCTGCATGCCGAGGGACTCGGCCATGCAGGCCATCGTCGACGCGGTGCCCATCGTCATGCAGTGCCCGTTGCTGCGCGACATGCACGACTCGGCCTCGAAGAACTCTTCGAGCGACATCCGCCCGCCGCGGACCTCCTCGCTGAACCTCCACACCGAGGTGCCCGAGCCGATGTCCTCGCCGCGGAACTTGCCGTTGAGCATCGGGCCGCCGGTGACCATGATCGTCGGAAGACCCACGCTGGCCGCACCCATCAACCCGGCGGGGGTGGTCTTGTCGCATCCGGACAGCAGCACCACACCGTCGACCGGGTTCGCGCGGATGCTCTCCTCGACGTCCATCGACATCAGGTTGCGGAACAGCATCGTCGTCGGGCGCATCAGCGTCTCGCCCAGCGAAATGGTCGGGAACTCCAGCGGGAAGCCGCCAGCCTGCCAGACACCGCGCTTCACGGCATCCGCGACCCGGCGGAGATGAGCGTTGCAGGGGGTGAGCTCCGACCAGCTGTTGGCGATGCCGATGACCGGCCGCCCGTCGAAGACCTCCGACCCGAAGCCCTGGTTGCGCATCCAGGACCGGTGGATGAACCCGTTGCGGTCCTGACCCCCGAACCAGCTCGCGCTGCGCAGGCGGTCGCGTCCGTCCCTCGCCCCCTGATCCGCTGCCTTGTCGACCATGGCGGACACCCTAATTGGTCGGATGTCCCCGCAACACCGGTCGCCCGGCAATCCCTTCATGGCCCAGCACGCCCTCCCTCCACAGGCTACGCGCGGGGGCCCTCGCTGAACGGTTTGCCGAGGTAGAGCGCCGGGATGTGGGCATACCCGAGGTGCTCCCAGAACCTCCGCGCGTCCTCGGCGCCCTCGTACACGTGCAGCCGGGCCTTGCGGGCTCCCCTGGCCCGCAGCCTGCGCTCCAGCTCGCTCGCCATACGGCGGCCCAGGCCACGGCCACGCCATTGCGGAGCGACGGCGATGCGGCGCAGCCTCCCGATGTAGCCGTCGAAGCTGCCGATGCCCGCCCCGATGACGTCGCCCTGGTGGGTCGCGACCAGCACCAGGTCCGGATCGGCCGCCTGGTAGGCGGCCGACTCCCCCAGCGCCTCGTCGAACGTGGACAGCAGCCCGGCCGCGACCCACAGCCGGGCTGCGGCCGCCAACTCGTCCTGCCTGACCGCTCTGACCTCGACCGTCACCGCACCCTCCGCAGGCACGTCCACTTGTGCCCCGGGGACACTCCCCCCGGACCGCACGCCGGATGAGCGTACCGGGAGCAACGTCTTCGCCGGGACCCCAGACCAGGTGCCGCGACGCCCGCCGCCCAACGGCCGAGGTCACGCCTTAGGCTGGACGGGTTTGGACGGAGGCGCACGTGACCGATCGGACGAGTCTCCGGCGCGGCCGCGCTAAGCGGTGATCGACCGTGACGATCCTGACGACGCTGGCCATCGGCTTTGCCTCGGCCGTCTTCCCCCTCGTCAACCTGGAGATCTATCTAGTCAGCCTCACCCTGGTGGCGGGCCCGGAGCACATCGTGGCCCTGGGGGTCGCCGCCGCAATCGGTCAGACGGCCGGGAAGGCGCTCAGCTACGCCGCGGGCCGAGGGGCCGTCGAGGTCTCCCGCCTTCGCGCCGTGCAGCACTCCGGGGGGCAGACCAAGTGGCGGAAGCGCGCCACCGAATGGACCGATCGCCTCAACAAGCGCCCGGGTGGAACCTTCTGCGTCCTTGCACTGAGTGCGTTCCTGGGACTGCCGCCGCTGCTCGGGATCAGCGTTCTCGCGGGGTCGTTGCGGATGCCCTTCACGCCGTTTCTGACGATATGTTTCCTGGGCCGCCTGGGACGCTGCATCCTCCTCCTGCTGTCGCCGCAGAGCGTGGAGTTCTTCTGGTGACCCGGACGCCCATGAGCCCCTACACCCACGCGGGAATCGGCGCGGGGGTTTCGTGGCTGGGCTTGATGTTGTGGTTGAGCCGGAAGAGGTTACCCGGGTCCCACTCGTCCTTGAGAGCCACGAGCCTGGCGTACTTCTCCGTCCCGTAGCCGGCCCGCACCTGCTCGCTGCCCGCGTCGGGCTCGAAGTTCAGGTAGACCCCGCCCGTCTTGTAGGGCTCCATCGCCCGCGAGAACCCGTAGACCCACTCCAGCTCCCGCCTCGTCTCCGCCGGGTGCTGCCAGCAGGCGATCGGATGCGCCATGTAGGCGGCGTCGCGGTTGCCCGCCGCGTTCGCGTCGTCCGGGATCCGGCTGACCGCTCCGCCGTGGCGGAACATGATGGCCTGGCTCATCGGTGAAGAGACCGCACTTCCCGCGTCGACGTAGGCGTCGATGGCTCCGTCAGGCAGCCCCGCCAGGTGCTCGCCACGGTGGTAGTTCAGCCAGCCGCGGGGGGCGAACGGATCGAGGATCGCCTGGAACGCCGTGTAGGGCATCGGCTGCACGAGATCGGCGAGCGGCGGTCCGAGCCGCTGCAGGGGAGCGACGACGTCCCGCCCTTCCGCGGGGTCGCCGACGTAGAGCACGACCATCCCGAGCACCGGCTTGCCGTGCAGGTGGGGCGGAACGAAGGGCTCCGGGGGCGCGGGCAGGATCGCGAGCGCCGTGGAGAGCTCCTCGGGTGCCGACTCGACGTAGTCGCGGTAGGCGCGGATGCGCGCCTTGGCCTCTTCGATGGGATGCACGAGAAGTCCTGCGAGTACGAGGGGGCCGACCGGGTGGAGCTGGAACTCGTAGGAGGTCACGACCCCGAAGTTGCCGCCGCCTCCGCAGATGCCCCAGAACAGGTCCGGGTTCTCGGCCTTGCTCGCGGTGACGAGCCTGCCGTCCGCTGTCACGACGTCGGCCGAGACGAGGTTGTCACACGCGAGCCCGTACCTGGGCGAGAGCCAGCCGTACCCGCCACCCAGTGTGAACCCCCCGATGCCGGTCGTCGTCACGCGCCCGCCGGATGTCGCGAGGCCGAACAGCTGGGTCTCCCTGTCGAACTCCCCCCACACGACGCCGCCGTTGGCGCGAGCCGTACGCCTGGCCCGATCGACCCGGGTGCCCTTCAGGCTGCCCAGGTCGACGAGCACTCCGCCGTCGCATGCCGACTTGCCCGCGACGCTGTGCCCGCCACAGCGGACCGCCAGCGGGAGCCGCCGGTCGCGGGCCAGGTTGACCGCGTCGATCACGTCAGCGGCGCCGGCCGGCCGCACGACGAGGGCCGGCCGCCTGTCGACCATCCCGTTGTAGACCGACCGTGCCTCGTCGTAGCCCTTCCCGCCGGGCCGGATCGCCTCCCCCGCGAACCCGTCGGGCAACTCGAGCCCAGCAGCTGTCGCAGCGTGTTCCATGGTTCCCCCCATCCGCTGCCCGCCCGGTCTCGCCCGGGTGAGCACCAACCACTTCTCCTCAGCATGCGCCCCCGGTACCAGCCACATGGGCCGTTTCAGCAACGATGGAGCACGTGAGGTGGGGTGAGCCCGCCCGCCGGGGATATGCCGGGGGCTATCGGGCCTCGAGCAACCGCTTGAGTGCGGCGAGATCGGCGGACACCGCATCCGCCGCGCGCGCAAAGTCCTCGTCGCTCATCCCTGGACGGCGGCGCAGCGTGAACACTACTTCGCAGCCGCTCCCGTCGGCGGTGATTTCAGAGCCTCGTGGTCTGGCAGCAGGTGTGAGGCGGGTGAGCCGGCCTGTAGGCCGGATCCTGTCGCCCGCACTGCGCGGGCGTGGCGGCCATCCCTCTGGGACCGCCGTTGCCGACGGCCTCGAGCGGTCTACCCGCAGGCATCAGGCGGGCCGCCCTCGAACGCCTGCGCAGGAGGCCCGCAGGCCCCCCTTCTGACCTTGCTCCGGGTGGGGTTTACCGAGCCGCCCGGGTCACCCCGGACGCTGGTGGTCTCTTACACCACCGTTTCACCCTTACCTCCGGCCCTGCCCTCGCGCGAAGCCCGACGAACAGGAGCGGAGGCGGTCTGTTCTCTGTGGCACTTTCCCGCGGGTCACCCCGGGTGGGCGTTACCCACCACCCTGCCCTGTGGAGTCCGGACCTTCCTCGACGGGAACCCGCAGGCCCCGCCGCGGCCGCCCGGCCGACTCACTCGCCTCACCCCCCAAGGCTAGATCAGCGCAGGGCATTCCGTCGCGCCTGTCCCCGACCCGACAGCGGTCAGTCGTTGAACAGCCGCAGCGAGGGCCGGCCGTCCGGAAACCACGCGACGACGGTGAGCGAGGCGAGGTCGAGCTCCATCCGGTACAGCGCCTGCGGTGAGGCATCGAGTGCGAGCCTGACCACCGTCTTGATCGGAGTGACGTGGCTGACGACGAGAACGGTACGGCCTGGGTAGTGAGCGACCGCCTTGTCGCGGGCGGCAGCGACCCGCTGGGCGACCTCGTCGAAGCTCTCGCCTCCCGGCGGGGCGACGGCGGTCGAGCCCAGCCACGCCTCCAGATCGTCGGGCCAGCGCTGCTTGACCTCCGCGAACGAGTGACCCTCCCAGGCCCCGAAATCGGCCTCGCGCCACCCTTCGTCCACCTCGACCTCGCGCCCCAGCGTCTCCGCGACGACCGCGGCCGTCTGCAGGCTGCGCCGCAACGGCGAGGAGACCACTGCGTCCACGGCGTAGCGCGCGGTGACGCGGCCGGCAGCCTCGCGGGCCTGCCGTCGCCCGGCGGCGGTCAGATCGGGGTCGGTTCGAACGCCGCTGAACCGCTTCTCGACCGAGAGCCGCGTCTGTCCGTGGCGCAGCAGGACGAGCGTGGTCGGTGTACCGAGGTCGGGCCCCCACCCGGCCAGCGTCCCGGCTCCGCCCCCGGCCCGCGGGCGCCACGCCTGCCCCGCCGCCTGCGCGTCGAGCGCCTCGTTGACGAGCCGGTCGGCCTCGACGTTGTCGCGGCGCGGCACCCATGTGTACCTGACCTGCCCCGAGGGGAAGATCTGCCGCGCCTCGTGGGCGAGCGGGCGCAGCCCGGGATGCTTGATCTGCCAGCGGCCCGCCATCTGCTCGACGACGAGCCGGGAGTCCAGGCGTGCCTCCACCGCGGCGTGGGGGTCGATATCGTGGGCCGCGCCGAGTCCTGCGATCAACCCGCGGTACTCGGCGACGTTGTTGCTGGCCTTTCCGATGTAGTCGGCGGTCTCCACGAGGACCTGGCCGGTGGCCGCGTCACGGACGAGCGCCCCGTAGGCCGCTGGGCCTGGGTTGCCCCGTGACCCGCCGTCGGCCTCGACGACGAGCCGTCTCACAGCGCGGACTCCGGCGTACGTACGAGGATCCGCCGGCAGGAGTCGCAGCGGACGACCTCCTCGGGCGGCGCGGAACGGATCCGGGCCAGCTCGGCGGTGTCGAGCTCCAGCCGGCAGCCCTCGCAGCGCCGCTGGCGGATGGCCGCGGCGCCGACACCGTCGTGCTGCTCGCGCAACCGGCCGTAGAGCGCGAGGAACTCCTGAGGGATGTCGGCGGCCAGCTGCTTACGCCCCGTGGCGGCTTCGCCGGCCTCGCCGTCGATCTCGGCGTAGGCCTCCTCGCGCCGCTGCTCGGCATGCGCGAGGTCGCTCTCCGCGGTTGCGCGTTCCTCGGCGAGCTCGGCGAGGCGATGCTCGGTGTCCTCGCCACGCTGCATGATCTCCAGAGCCGCGTCCTCGAGGTCGGACTGCCTGCGGTGCAGGGTCGCGAGCTCGTGCTGCAGGCTCTCCAGCTCCTTCGGCGAGCTGACCTGGCCGGAGTCCAGTCGCTGCTGGTCGCGCTGGGCACGGGTACGGACCTGGTCGACGTCGCGCTCGGCCTTGCTCTGCTCGCGGGCGATGTCGGTCCGCTCGGTCTCGGCCGCCACGACGAGGTCACGTACCCTGCCAAGGCGCGTGGTGAGCCGCTCGATCTCGTCGTGCTCGGGCAGTGTGCGTCGCCTGTGGGCGAGCCGGTCGAGGCGGGAGTCGAGGGCCTGCAGTTCGAGCAGGCGGACCTGGGCCTCCGGGTCGACGTTCAGCGGTCACTCCTCGCGGGTTCGTGGAACGTCCAGGGGTCGGTAACGATGCGGGACAGGTCGATCTCCACCGTAGCCCCGAATGCGGCAAGTCCGGCGGCGAGCAGCTCCGCGGCGGAGGCGAGCCACGGCCACTCGGTGGCCCAGTGAGAGGCGTCGACCAGCGCCGGCCTGCCGTGCTCAAGGGACTCCGACGCCGGGTGGTGGCGCAGGTCGGCGGTCAGGTACACATCCACGCCCGCAGATCGGGCCTCCGTGAAGTAGCCGTCCCCCGCTCCCCCGGCCACCGCGATGGTCCGTACGGTGCGCTCGGGATCTCCGGCGACCCGGAGCCCGCCCGCCGTCCGCGGGAGCGCACCGGCTGCCCGGCGGGCGAAGTCCCGCAGGGACTCGGGCTCGCGCAGCGCGCAGATCCGGCCGATCCCGCGGCGTCCCACCGGGTCGGTCCCCTGGGGCACCAGAGGGGGGCCTGGTTCGAGACCCAGGGCGGCCGCCAGCGCGTCCGAGACACCCGGAGCGGCGACGTCGGCGTTCGTGTGCGCCACGTGCAGCGCGATGCCGCCGCCGAGCAGCCGGTGCACGATCCGCCCCTTCGGGGTCGTGGCGGGAACGCCGTGCACGCCGCGCAGGAACAGCGGGTGATGTGTCACCACGAGGTCGGCCCCCCGCTGGACGGCCTCCTGCGCCACCGCCTCCACCGGGTCGACGGCGAACAGCACGCGCCGCACCTCCGCCGCCGGGTCACCGCAGACCAGACCCACCGCGTCCCACGGCTCGGCCCAGCGCGGGTCGTAGAGCTCCTCGAGCACGGCGACGACATCGGCGAGTGCGGGCACGATCGGCAGCGTATCGACCACGGGGGGTGAGCCGGCGCATCCGGGTAGCAGACCCGCGGACGGGGTCAGCGGGGGGCCACGAACAGCGCCTGCGCCGCCGCGCCGACCGGGCCCCGCTCGTCGAAGAGCGAGGTCCTCGCCAGGCCGACTCCGGCGGCGTCGATATGGCTCCGCGCGGCCATGCACACCCACGGTGTCTCAGGGGGACGGTGCAGGTGCACGGTGAGGTCGACGTTGATGAAGAGGTAGTCCTCCCAGGCCAGCTCGGCGCTGACCCCGCTGGCCGCGTCGACCGCGACGAGCACCCGCTCCAGCGGCGTGATCGGGATGGAGCCGACGAGGGGGCGGTCGATCCGCGTCCACACCACGGCGGGCCCAGGCACGAAGAAATCGCCCTCGACGAACCGGAAGTCCAGGGCCCGGGCGTAGCCGAAATCGGCCTTCGCAAGGCCGTCGCCGGAAACCGGGATGGGCGGCGGCGCGCACGGCGCCTCGCTGGCCACGGGCAGCCGGGTGGTACGCAGCCGCCAGGCCGTGGCCCGCAGGCACGGACGCCCGCCGGCGAGCAGCTCGGCGCCGAGGAGCTGGGTGTTGCGGCCGTCGCGTAGCACCTCGGTCGTCACGGTGACCTCACCCACAGGCAGCGGGCGGAGGAAGTCGAGGGCGATGCGCACGATCCTGGCACCCGGGCGCGGCGCCGTGCGGTCGAGCGCGTGCGCGAGCAGGGCAGCGGGTGGGCCGCCGTGCTGATGGGCGGGGTTCCACGGTCCCTGGGTGCGCGAGGTCGCACGGTAGGTGTGCTCGCCCAGCGGCTCGTAGAATGGGTCGCCGGGGGCCGCCTCGGACGGCTCGGGGTGTTGTTCCGCAGGCATGCACCCTCCGGGTCGGCCCTGCACCGGGCGGCTGTCGCCGCTGAGTATGCTACTGGCGCTGCAGCCCGCCTCATGACCCCCTTTCCCGCGGGCCACCCGCCGATGCGGAGAATGTAAGAAGCTCACAAAGACGTCCAACGGGCAGCCACCTCCCGTGACTGACAGCGCCTCCGCAGCGTTAGCCCGCGCGACGTCATCGACACGGAAGGCATCACCATGGGTATCGGTGTCAGTATTTTCCTGATCGCCATCGGCGCGATCCTCAAGTTCGCGACCTACCTCAAGATCACCTCCGGGAGCGGTGTCGACGTCCCTGGCATCGAGTTCTACGGCATCTCCCTCGACGTCGTGGGCGTCATCCTCATGGTCGTCGGCGCCCTCGGTCTCGTCACGGCGCTGGTGGTCGGCCGTCGCGGCAGCACGGGGCACTGACCCGAGCCCATCAGTCGAGCCCGCCGATCCACACCGCGCATACCCGGCGGGCTCACCCCAGTCCTCCCCGCACATCAGGTGGTACACCACCAGCGGCCGGCACTGACCTAAGGTCGAAACCCAGTCGCCACGGGAGGAGTGGGGAGTGCAGATCAACTTCGACGGCAAGACCGTGCTCGTCACCGGTGCCAGCACCGGCATCGGCGCGGCGGTCGCGCAGGGGTTCGCGCGCTGCGGGGCCAACCTGGCCGTGCACTACAACCAGAGCGAGGAACAGGCCCACGCGATCCTCGCCGCGATCGAGTCGGAGGGCGGTCGTGGTGCGCCCTTCCGCGCCGACCTCATGGCGCCCGACGCACCGTCGCTCGCCCACGACGGCCTCGCGGGCTACGTGACGGGTCAGACCGTCGGCGTGAACGGCGGGCAGTACGTCTCGTGAGCAACGACGACGCCGGGGCGGTCAGAGCAGGCGGAGCAGTCCGTACGGGCGCTCGACCAGGTCGGCCACGTAGCGCAGGAACCCGCCCGCCGCGGCACCGTCGCACACCCGGTGGTCGAACGACAGCGAGAGCTGGGTCACGGTGCGCACGCAGAGCGCGCCGCCGACCACCCAGGGTTTCTGCGCGAGCCGGCCGACGCCGAGGATCCCCGCCTCGGGATGGTTGATGATGGCGCTGGATCCGTCGACCCCGAACACCCCGTAGTTGTTGAGCGTGAAGGTCCCCCCCGAGACGTCGCGGGGAGCGAGCGTACCCGCGCGGGCCGACCCGGTGAGGCGCAGGACCTCCCGGGCGAGATCCTGCGTGCTGCGCCGGTGGGCATCCCGGACCACCGGGACCACCAGGCCGCGCGGGGCGTCGACGGCGACCCCGAGGTTCACATACGGCAGGCGTACGATCTCGTCGCGCTCGGTGTCGACGTAGGCGTTCAGCTCAGGGAAGCGCGCCAGGCCCGCGACGCAGCACCGGGCCAGCAGCGCGAGCAGCCCGATCGGCTCGGGCGGGTCACCGGCGTTCAGCGCCTCGCGGGCCGCCACCAGCTCGGTCGCGTCGACATCGACCCAGGTCGTCGCGTCCGGGATCTC
>JBOHCZ010000173.1:0-5640 GCA_050699195.1 Streptomycetales bacterium | reverse complement strand
CAGGTGGAGCGCGAGGTGCTCAAGCTCGCCCTCCAGTGCCCTGCGATTCTCGGCCCCGCGTTCGATGCGGTCGAGGGGGCCGCGTTCACCGCGGCGCCCTACGCCACGATCCGCCGGGCCGTCGCGGAGGCCGGAGGTGTCGCGACCGCCGCGGGCGGCGGCGCCTGGGTGGCCCAGGTCCGCGAGCACGCGCCGGATGACGCGATCCGTTCCCTCGTCACGGAGCTGGCGGTCGAGTCGGTACGCGCCGCCGAGGCGCCCGACCACCACTACGCCGGTGCGCTGCTGGCCCGCCTCCAGGAGCTGTCCGTGACCCGCCGGATCGCGGTGCTGCGCTCGCGCCTCCAGCGGATCAACCCGCTCGAGCAGGCCAACGAGCACCTGCGGCTGTTCGGCGAGATTGTGGCTCTCGAACGGCACCGCCGCAACCTGGGGGAACGTAGCAGCGCGTCACTCTGAGTGTTGAATCCGGAAAATTCACCGGGACCGCTGTCATTCGCCGCGTTGAAGGGCCCCGGCGGGGGCAGACTGAGGAGTGGTGGGGCGGGTAAACGGGAGCACACCTGTGCAATGGATCCCGATGTCGGCGGAAGCGACGGCTGAAAGGGCCGCCGCTGGGGAGGTCCTTGTCGCGAACAACGGCCGCGCTTCCGGCGAGGAGCCACCCTCCGTACAGCCAGACCTCGCGGACGCCCCCGACGGCGAGGTCACCGACGCCGAGATCTTCTCCAGCGAGCTGGCGAACGCCGCCGCTGCCGAAGCCGATCTCGTGGCGGACCCCGCAGAGCCCGACCTCGACGGCGATGTGCACGCGCCGTCGACCGACACGGTCCGGCTCTACCTCCGCGAGATCGGACGCATCGCGCTGCTCACGGCCGCGCAGGAGGTCGATCTCGCCCGCCGGATCGAGGCGGGCGTGTTCGCGAGCGAGAAGCTCCTCGTCGAGCCCGACCTCCCCGACGACCTGCGGCGCGACCTCCGCATCATCGCGAGCGACGGGGCGTGGGCCAAGCGGCGGCTCGTCGAGGCGAACCTCCGGCTGGTGGTGTCGATCGCCAAGCGCTACGTCGGGCGTGGCATGACGCTGCTTGACCTGATCCAGGAGGGCAACCTCGGGCTCATCCGGGCGGTCGAGAAGTTCGACTACGCCAGGGGCTACAAGTTCTCCACGTACGCCACGTGGTGGATCCGCCAGGCGATCACCCGCGCCATCGCCGATCAAGCGAGAACCATCCGCATCCCGGTTCACGTCGTCGAGGTCATCAACCGGGTCGTCCGGGCCCAGCGGGTGCTGTTGCAGGAGCAGGGCGCCGAGCCGAACGCAGCGGACATCGCCGCGCGCCTGGACCTCGCGCCGGAACGGGTGCTCGAGGTGCTCAAGCTCGCCCAGGAGCCCGCCTCCCTGCACGCCCCCGTCGGCGACGCGGAGGACGCGGCGCTGGGCGACCTCATCGAGGACGCCGACGCCGTCCCGCCTCTCGAGTCGGCGGCGCTGGTGCTGCTGCGCGAACACCTCGACGCGTTGCTCGAAACCCTCGGCGAGCGTGAGAAGCGGCTCGTCCAGATGCGCTACGGGCTGTCGGACGGCGAGCCCCGCACGCTCGAGGAGATCGGGCACGTCTTCGGGGTCACGCGGGAGCGGGTACGCCAGATCGAGGCGAAGACCCTGGCCAAGCTGCGGCGGCACTCCTACGCCGACCAACTCCGCGACTACCTCGCCTGAGCACCGTGGTCGGGCCCCCGGGACCCGCGGTGCGAAAGCCCGGAGCGCTTCCGCACCGCGGGGTGCCACCGGCGGCGGAGGTCGGGCAGAACCCCCACCAGCCCCGGACGGAAGGCAGGATCGCTGACTCGCCGGAACGAGCGGCCCGCCCGGGACGCGAGACGCGCCCCTGCCGGGTTACCGATGTAGCACTGACCCGGAGGTTAGTGCATGGTGCCAGGCCGGAGGCGGTTCTGACCCGCGGGCGTCCGGGTCCGGACGCGGTATCACCCGGGCGGAGCAGACCACCGTGGGGCAGCCCATGCAGGCCGAGCACGCCCCGCCCCATGCAGGCCGAGCACGCCCCGCTGAACTGCATGGCAGGGTAGGGGCCATGGGGTGGTTGCAGCGTTCGCGGCGCGGCAGGCTGCCCGGTGAGGTCCGCTCCGCGTTGACTCTCGAGCGGGGCGAGCGCGTGCTGGCCCACGGCCGGGACCAGGCCGGTGGCCACGTGGTCGCGACCGACCGCGCGCTCTACCAGCTCGTAGGCCACGGAGGCCGTACCCGACTCGCCTGGGCGTCCATAGGTGCCGCTGTGTGGGACGACGACACCGTCACGTTGGACGTCCGGGAGTCCCCGCCGACCCGGGCGCGGCACCGGATCGCACTGTCCGTTCCGGGTTTCCTGCCGGAGGTCGTACGCGAGCGTGTGACCACCACCATCGTCGTGAACCAGCACGTGGCCCTGGACGGTCGGCGGGGCGTCCGGGTCGTCGCCCGGAGGAGTCCAGGCACCGGCGAGATCCGCTGGATGCTCACCCTCGACCCCGGGCTCGACCCCGACGATCCGCAGGTACGTTCAGCGGCGGACCGTGCGCTAGCCGAGGTCCGGGCGCAGACCGGTATCTGACCGTGCCTTTTCGCCTTTTCGGGCGTCCCGTGACCGCCCGGTGAGGTGGTCAGCGGTCAGCGGCGGGAGTGCCCGTCACCTGTCGCCGGGTGCGACGGCATCCGGTGGTTGGTGTGGTACCGATGCAGGGTCGAGGACACCTTCCCCGACACCTGAGACCGCACCTTGCCGCCGAGCCGACCGGTCACCTGCCTCCCGCGCTCCGTCGCGCGGCGGCGAGCCTGACCGGCCAGCCGCCCCGTCCGGTGCTGCACAGCGCCGGCTGCCTGCTGTACCCGAGGGTTCTCCGAAAGCCGCTGGGACGTACGCCTGATGGCCTCGTAGCGCTCGCGGCCGGCCCGGGCCCCCAGGACGTAGCCGACCCCCAGCCCAGCGAGGAAGGCCGCCTTGATACGCATGGTCCCTCCCGAGTCGCGGTGCTCTGTCGTTCCGGGTGTCTCTTGCTGTCTACCCGGTTCCGGTGGGTCGTTCCAACGGAACGTCACCCGAGACGACGTACGGGGACGTAAGGACCCGTTCGGGTGCGCTAACCTAGGCGAGGCAGCGGGACCACCGGTCGCTGTCGCGCGATCCCGCGTAGCTCAATCGGCAGAGCGCCCGGCTGTTAACCGGTAGGTTACAGGTTCGAGTCCTGTCGCGGGAGCGTAGGGCAACGTCCTCGTGGATACTCTCCGCGAGGACGTTTTCGCGTGTGGGGCGGTAGCTCAGCCGGTTAGAGCAGCGGACTCATAATCCGTGGGTCGTGGGTTCGAGTCCCACCCGCCCCACCCTCCTGGCCTGCACTGATGGCGCCTGCTCGGTACGGCTGCAGGGCCTCCAGTTGCAGTTTCGTCGGGGTCATCCCTGGCCCCAGAGGGCGTGCCCATCCGCGCTACCGCGTCCTGGGTGAGCTTGTTCGTGACGTGGGTGTAGCGCTTGGTGGTGGTGATCTGGGTGTGCCCGAGGATCTGCTGGACCACGCTGATCTCGACGCCCTGCTCGAGCGGCAAGGTGGCGGCCGTATGCCGCGCGTCGTGCACGCGCGCGTCGCGACCCACCCCGGCGGCGCGTAGCAGGGGCTTCCATTCCTGCCAGTCCGCTCGCGATAGATGTCGCTCAATCATGGTCATAGCGGAAAACCGTCCTGAAGGTAGCGAGCGTGTCCGTGCCTCAGTGCTTCGAGCGCTGCTTCGACCCGCCGCCACACATACGGCCGGAGGCGCCGAGCGGCTTCTTCCCGAGTGCAGAATCGAAACTCGTCCAGTTCATCATCGACCAGCCGGAGGCCTGCTATCTGATCGCCGGTCAGCTCCCCACCGTCGAAGATGAACATCAGCAAGTCATCCCAGGGTCCGTGTGGGGATACCCAATCAACGCAGAGCAAGCCGTAAACATGAACGTCAAGACCCAGCTCTTCTTTGATTTCGCGGCGCGCCGCTTCGTGCGGTGGCTCGTTCGCTTCAGCCATGCCACCGGGCAGGTCCCAATCCGGCTTGTACTTGGGATCAACGAGGAAGATACGGCCATGATGGTCCCGGAGGATCACATCGGCAGCGACACGTTTACGCGCTTGTCGGGCGTTGCCCTCGGTCAGGTACGCTTGCCACCCCTTAGGGTCGCGCGCGTAGAGCGGAGCGTCTGAAGTCACATGGCCTCCCCTCAGCCCAGCACGCCACCGCGCCCGTCCGTGGTGAGCCACCGGTAGAGCCAGAGCCGTTCGCGTAGCGCCTCCTCCAGGGAGAGGAGGAATCCAGCAACTACCTCGCTGGCACGGTGCGGTTCAAGATGCTGTTGCAAGTCGAGAAGCTGCCGGATGACCAGGTACGAACTGAGTGACTGCGTGGAGTCCACGACCTGTTGCGCGACGGCGCACGCTTCCTCCAGCTTACCCTGGCCAATCAGCGCCGTGACGAGAATGAGCTGACCGAAAGCCCGGCTCCGTGTTCGGTCGAGCGGCCGAAGCTTGATGATTCGCTCGGCCTGACGTTGCGCTTCAGGGAGGTCACCGACTTGGCGCATACAACGGGCGGCTTCACTGGCTAGAGAACCTTCATCAAAGCGACTGACCCACTGCGAAAGCGGTTCGTCAGGACGAGCACTGAGCGCTCGTTCGGCACGATTGAGTACCTGCCTGCACTCTGTAGGTTGGCGGAGCGCTCCATGACCTCGCGCTTCCATTGCCAGGAGCCGGGCTTCGAGGTCTGGGTTACGCGGCCCACCGTGAAGAGCTTCCTGTCCGGCGCGGGCCAGCCGCACGGCTTCGGCTGGCTGGCCCGCATGGTGCGCCAGATGGCTCATACTGGCCAGGGTGTGCGCCTCGAGCTGGCGATCCGCACCAAGCTTGACGAGATTAAGCGCCTGGGTGAAGTGCTGCTGAGCCCTGTTATCCCGACCCGCATCGTGCGCCATCCAACCGGCCATCTCAGTCAGCGCGGCAGCAGCCGTAAAAACAAGCTTGCCGTCGTGATCGTGGTTGCTGCCGAACATCCTGGGCGCGACTTCTGTGTGCAGGTATTTCACCACCGCGGAGTACAGACTTCCACCACCGATTTGCATATCGGCAGCACGGAAAGCTCGCATGGCTGCGGCGTCCGACGTGGCGTTTATGGTAGTGCTAGTGACAGGCGCCAACCGGAATTGCCCTGCCCCCGCTACTGGCATCATGACCGTCCTTCCCTCCGGCGTCAGCGCGGGGACGTAGACTGCGTCCGGAAGAGCCACAGGCGAGAATGAGAGCCCTGGGCCTGGCTCGACTGTAGTGGGCTCGGTCGCCCGGAAGGACGCGCGTGTCGAGTACCCCACCGTCCCGGACATAGACTCGGTCTCGCTGAGGTGATTGGCTGCCTCCTCCGCAACGGCAGGCTCGGCTAGCTCGCTCGCGTCCGTGGCCTGCGCTACCCGTAGGAGTTGGCGGGCGTTGGTCGGCATGTGCAGCCCGTCGGCGATGCGCTGCCAGGTTTCGAGGGTGGGCTTCTGTTTGCCGGTCACATACGAGCTGATGCGGGGCTGGGGAACGCCTGTGGTGGCGCCGAGCGGCGCCTGACCTCGG
>JBOHCZ010000172.1:0-3844 GCA_050699195.1 Streptomycetales bacterium | reverse complement strand
GGTGCCGTGGACGCGGCCGCCCGGGCGGCCGCGTCGCGCAGCGCCATCCACGGGAGCAGCGCACACTTCACACGGGCGGGGTACTTCGAGACGCCCGCGAACGCCACCGCGTCCTCGAGCACCTCCTCCTCGGGCTCGACCTGCCCCCGGGACTGGATGAGGGTGAGGAACTCATCGCCGACCCCCATGGCCTCCTTCACCGACCGGCCGATGACCAGGTCGCTCATCACCGACGCGCTCGCCTGGCTGATGGAGCAGCCGAGCGCGTCGTACGAGACGTCGGCGAGGGTCGGCGCGCCCGGGTCGCCGCCCAGCCTCACCCGCAGCGTCACCTCGTCACCGCAGGTCGGGTTCACGTGATGCGACTCGGCGTCGTAGGGGTCGCGCAGCCCCTTGTGCAGCGGGTTGCGGTAGTGGTCCAGGATGATCTCCTGGTACATCGACTTGAGCTGCATCAACCCACCCGGAAGAAGGTCTTGGTGTACTCCAGCGCCTCGGCGAGCGCGTCGATCTCCGGGCGCGTGCTGTAGAGGTAGAACGACGCGCGGGTGGAGGCCTGCACGCCGTAGCGGGCGTGCGCGGGCTTCGTGCAGTGGTGCCCCGCGCGGACGGCCACGCCGAGCGAGTCCAGCGCCTGACTCACGTCATGGGGGTGGACGTCGGCCAACTCGAAGCTGATCGCGCCACCGCGGTCGTCCGGCACCTCAGGCCCGAGGATACGTACGCCCTCGATCGACCGCAGGCGCTCCAGCGCGTACGCGGTGATCTCGCGCTCGTGGGCCGCCACGGTCTCCATGCCGAGAGCAGTGAGGTAGTCGACGGCGGCGCCGAGGCCGATCGCCTGGGCGATCGGCGGCGTGCCGGCCTCATACTTCGCCGGGGGCTGGGCCCAGGTCGAGCCCTCCATCCGTACCGTCTCGATCATCGAGCCCCCGCCGAGGAACGGCGGCAGCTCCGCGAGCAGTTCCCTGCGGCCCCACAGCGCCCCGATACCGGTCGGCCCGCACATCTTGTGCCCGGTGAAGGCCACGAAGTCGGCACCCAGCGTGGACACGTCCACGGGCAGCTGAGGCACCGCCTGCGAGGCGTCGACGACCATCAGCGCCCCTACCTCGTGGGCCCGCCGCGCGATCTCGCCGATCGGGTTGACCGTGCCGAGCATGTTCGACACCCACACGAGCGACACCACCCGGGTGCGCTCGGTGATCAGCTCATCGACGCGGGACAGGTCGAGCCGCCCCTCGTCGGTGAGGCCGAACCAGCGCAGCGTCGCGCCGGTGCGGTCGCAGAGCAGCTGCCACGGCACGATGTTCGAGTGGTGCTCCATCTCGCTGATGAGCACCTCGTCGCCGGCTCGCACGCCGTGCGGCGGGCCGGCGTCGCCGAGCACCCGCGCGACGAGGTTCAGCGCCTCGGAGGAGTTCTTCGTGAAGACGACCTCGTCGCGGTGCGGCGCGCCGATGAAAGCGGCGACCCTGTCCCTGGCGGCCTCGTAGGCGGCCGTCGACTCCTCGCCGAGCTGGTGCACGGCGCGGCCGACGTTGGAGTTGTGCCGCTCGTAGTGGTCGGCGAGCGTGTCGAGCACCTGGCGGGGCTTCTGCGACGTGTTGGCGCTGTCGAGGTAGACGAGTGGCTTCCCGCCGTCGAGCACCCGGTCGAGGATCGGGAAGTCCTTGCGGATCCGCTCGACGTCGAGGAGGACGGGCTGGGTGCTCACGCGACGGTCACCTCCTCCTGGCTGGCGGCCGCGACGAAGCGCTCGTAGCCCTCGGACTCCAGCTGCTCGGCCAGCTCGGCGCCGCCTTCTGCGACGATCCGCCCGCCGGCGAAGACGTGCACGAAGTCGGGGCTGATATAGCGCAGGATCCGCTGGTAGTGGGTGATGAGCAGGACGCCGACGTCGCCGTTCTCGCGGAACCGGTTGATGCCGTCGGACACCACGCGCAGCGCGTCGATGTCGAGGCCGGAGTCGGTCTCGTCGAGCACGGCGAACCGCGGCTTGAGCAGCTCGAGCTGCAGGATCTCGTGGCGCTTCTTCTCCCCGCCCGAGAACCCCTCGTTGAGGTTGCGCTCGGCGAAGGACGGGTCGATCTGCAGTCGCTCCATCGTCGAACGCAGCTCCTTCACCCAGGTGCGCAGCTTGGGCGCCTCCCCGCGGACGGCGGTCGCCGCCGAGCGCAGGAAGTTCGACACCGAGACCCCGGGCACCTCCACGGGGTACTGCATGGCCAGGAACAGCCCCGCCTGGGCGCGCTGGTCGATGCTCATGGCGAGCAGGTCCTCGCCGTCGAGCGTGACCGTGCCGGCGGTGACGGTGTACTTCGGGTGACCCGCGACCGCGTAGGCCAGCGTCGACTTGCCGGAGCCGTTCGGGCCCATGATCGCGTGGGTCTCGCCGGCCCGGACCGTAAGGTCGACGCCGCGCAGGATCTCGTGCGGACCCGTCTCGGTCTCGACGGAGACGTGCAGATCGCGAATGTCAAGGGTGGGCATGGGGTTCCTCATGACTCCTGGTTCGCAGCATTGTCGGCCCCGGTGTCCCCCGGGTCGTGCACAGCGATGTAGACCGCGGCTTCCGGGCCCTCGCCGTCCACCTTGACCGGGTAGACGGGCACCGGCTTGGTAGCGGGCAGCGCGGTGGGCTTGCCGGTACGCAGGTCGAAGCACGAGCCGTGCAGCCAGCACTCGATCGTGTGATCCTCGACCTCGCCCTCGGAGAGCGACACGTTGGCGTGCGAGCACACGTCGTAGATCGCGAACACCTCGCCGTCGCTGCTGACCACGGAGATCGGGGTGTCGTCGAGCACCACGCGCCTCGCACCGTCCTCGGGCACCTCGGCGAGGGCGCACGCGCGCAGCCACGTCGCGGTCGTCTCGCTCACGCGCCCTCCTTCGGGGTGGCGCCCACCGGACCGCTCGAGGCGACCGGCACATGGAGGGACTTCTCGAGCTCGACCTCGACCTCCGTGATCAGCCGCGCCTCGACCTCGGGGAGGCCGATCCGGTTGATCACGTCGGCGAAGAAGCCGCGGACGACGAGCCGCCGCGCCTCGTCCTCGGGGAGGCCCCGCGACATCAGGTAGAACAGCTGCTCGTCGTCGAAGCGACCGGTCGCGCTCGCGTGGCCGGCGCCGACCACCTCGCCGGTCTCGATCTCGAGGTTGGGAACGGAGTCGGCGCGGGCGCCGTCGGTGAGCACCAGGTTACGGTTCATCTCGTAGGTGTCGGTGCCTTCGGCCGCCGCGCGGATGACCACGTCACCGATCCACACCGCGTGGGCGCCGTCACCTTGCAGCGCGCCCTTGTACGTGACGCGGCTGCGGCAGTTGGCGACCGCGTGGTCGACGAGCAGCCGCTGCTCGAGGTGCTGGCCCGCATCGGCGAAGTACACCCCGAGCAGCTCGGCGTCACCGCCCTGGCCGTCGAACACCACCCTGGGGAAGATCCGCACCAGGTTCCCGCCGAACGTCACGAGTACGGACTTGAAGCGCGCGTCCCGCCCCAGCCGTGCGATGTGGTGGGCGGCGTGCACGGCGTCGTCGTCCCAGTCCTGCACCGCGACGACAGTGAGCTTCGCGCCGTCGCCGACGAGGAACTCGACGTTCTCGGCGTAGGTCGCCGAGCCGCGGCAGTCGACGATCAGCACGGCCTCTGCCATCGGCCCGACGTCGACGACGAAGTGGCCGAACGCCACCCCGCCCTCGCCGCGCAGCGAAACCGCGGTCGGCCGCTCGGTGACCGTCTCGGCCGGCACCGAGATGACCGTCGCCTTCTCGAACGAGGAGTACGCCTGCGCGGCGACCCGGTCGAGCGGCGCGCCGGTGCGGCCCACCCGCGGGTCGTC
>JBOHCZ010000171.1:0-1739 GCA_050699195.1 Streptomycetales bacterium | reverse complement strand
ATCCCGGACAGGCCGTACCCGCTTCACATCACCCCACGCCCACCCGGCCCGCCATCGCCGCTGGTCAGACACTCCTTAACCGACTACGCAAAGACCCTGGTCCGCTACCGTCGCAGCCATGACGGCGTGTGAGGGCAGCTCCACTCGGTGGGTGGTCCACGGTGAGCCACGGCCGATGTATACCCACAAGTGGATTCGCGTGTCTATGGTCGACCTGGAGTTGCCGACTGGCGAACGCACGCAACACCACGTTGTGTGGATGCCCGCAGCGGCCATGACCGCGGTCCTCGACGATGCCGAGGAGCGAGTACTGCTGCTGTGGCGACACCGGTTCGTTCCTGATATCTGGAACTGGGAGCTGCCTGGCGGGCTTGTCGATGCCGGGGAGACGCCGGAGCAGGCGGCTGCCAGGGAAACCGAAGAGGAGACAGGCTATCGGCCGCGTACCCTCGAGCATCTCGTCTCGTTCCAGCCGATGATCGGGATGGTCGACACGCCGCACCACGTCTTCCTCGCCCGGGGTGCCGAACACCTGGGGAACCCGACCGAACAGACAGAGATGAAGCGGATGGAATGGGTTCGGCTGGCCGATGTGCCCCGTCTGATCCACGGTGGTGACGTGGCCAACTCCGGAACCCTGGTCGCCCTACTACACGTTCTCGCGCTCAGCGGGCCGGGCGCACCGTCAGCTCCCGTCCAGTAGTCTGGCAACACGGCGCCGCTGCCGCGCCGAACTCGTACGTATCGCTAGCTCCTCTGCTTCCTGGGCTCGTATGCGAGCCTCTTCCGCGTCACCATGTGCCCATAGGGCGTGAGCAAGGTCGACCAGGAGTGAGGTTCGCGCTCGGGTGAAGCTCCCGTCCAGCCGACCGAGAGCGCCCATCAGGTCATCAACTGCTTCGGGCGCCCCAAGGCGCGCGAGGCAATGTCCTCGCCATCGTGCGAGGTGTGTCTCATCAAGCGCCAGGAACGGCAGTTCTGGATCCGGGTGAGATGGCAGCAGAGCGCCTGCCTCATCGAGGAGTTGACGGCACTCCGCTTCCTGCCCGCAGGCGGCCAGCGTCTCAGCTTCCGCCGCACACAGCCAGCATCGCAGTAGCGGAGGTAGCCGGTGTTGTGCAGCCCGGGCTCGGCGCATGAGGACCAATGCGTCCGTGTGCCGCTTGGCGTCGAGCAGCACGTACGCCTGCTGCGTGGTGACATGGGCCAGCACGACGGGGTCGTCGGCGTCCCGGGCCGCCCTGCGTCCGGTCTCGTGGAATCTCCAAGCATCGTCGAGTCGACCCAGGTCGATGGCCTGCCACCCCGCAAGAGCTGCGGCTTCGGTGAGCGCCACCCCGAGAGCACTTCGATGGCCCGCGATTGTGTAGTGCATGAGCTGTTCGATCTGGGCAACGTGCGCACTCGTCTGATCGATAAGCCACCCCGCGCCCAACTTGCGATCGAGTAGCCGTAGGTTTTGCGTCTGATCTTCCAGGAGCGTTACTAGTGACTCATCGACTGACGAAGCCGCGGCGAGACGCTCCCTCAGCACGTCCCCGGTTTCCGGCCTCGGTGCGAGAGAAGACCCCAAAGGGTCCTGTGCTACCCGTAGGAGTTGGCGGGCGTTGGCCGGCATGTGCAGCCCGTCGGCGATGCGCTGCCAGGTTTCGAGGGTGGGCTTCTGTTTGCCGGTCACATACGAGCTGATGCGGGGCTGGGGAACGCCTGTGGTGGCGCCGAGCGGCGCCTGACCTCGG
>JBOHCZ010000170.1:0-3333 GCA_050699195.1 Streptomycetales bacterium | reverse complement strand
CCCCGAGGCCGCCCCGAGCACCGAGACTGTCGGAGCTGCCGCATAGTGTTCACCACGGATCGTCACCCAAGTTCCACGAGACTCGGGACACGCTCCTTGAGATCCAAGCACCCGGCATAACGATCAGCAGCTTGACCTTGACACCAGTGTCAGTACCTAGCGTCGTCGATGTGAACGGACCTGATATGAACATCGGTGAGCTGGCAGCTCGTACACGTGTGAGTAGGCGATCACTGCGTTACTACGAGCAGCAAGGCCTGCTCTGGGCAGGGCGATCGAGTAACGGGTGGCGGGAGTACGACGAGAGTGCGGTTGCTCGGGTCCGCAACGTGCGGGACCTGCTCGGGGTTGGACTCCGGGTTGAGGACATTCACCGCATCTCGCCCGCCTGTCTCCAAGAAGACCTCGACCTCGCGCCTGCATGTGACGAGGCCATCGAGATGTACAAAATGCGCCTGGCGGAGCTTGACGCAAAGATCGCCACACTTCAACGCCACCGTGACGGCCTGGCTGCGCGCCTCGACGACCTCACGGCACGTCGGCACAAGGCGCATGACCTTGACGCACACTCCGGCACAGCGGTGGAGGCCTGATGCGACGTCTACCTGTCTGGCTGTTCGTGTTGTTCGCCGCGCTGCTGGCGACAGGCACCGACGAACTCGTCATCGCGGGGCTGCTACCAGCCGTGGCTGCTGATCTGAACGTCTCCGTTGGCGCCGCTGGGCAACTGGTGACGGTGTTCGCGGTCGCGTATGCGCTGGGAACGCCGCTACTGGCCGTCTTGACCGATCGGTTCGACCGCCGTCATGTCCTTATCGTCGCCTTGCTGGTCTTCGTCACGGCTAACGTCGGAGCCGCCGTCGCGCCTGGCTACGCGGCACTGCTGGGCGCTCGTCTGGTGGCAGCGCTCGCAGCCGGAGCAGTGACGAGCGCCGGGTTCGCTACGGCTGCAGCCGCCGCACCTCCAAACCGGCAGGGACGCTACCTGTCCGTGGTGACGGCGGGCATGACAGTCGCCTTGTTCACCGGTGTACCTGTGGGGACCTGGCTCGCTGGCGCGCTGACGTGGAGGGCTGCCTTCTGGCTGATCGCCGCCGTTGGCCTGTGCGTAGCGATCGGGGTGCTGGCAACTGCGCCGCGGATCGCTGGTGGTGACTCGGCATCGTTGCGCGAACGGTTGGCGCCGCTACAAAGCCGAGGAGTTGCCCGATTGGTCGGGGTCACTTTCCTATGTGGGAGTGGCGGGCTGATGTTCTACAGCTATCTCGGACCTGTCTCCGCTGAGCTCGCTGATGGCTCGTACCAGGTTCTAAGCCTGATGTTGCTCGTTGTAGGCGTAGCCGGCATCGGTGGCGTGGTCCTCGGCGGGCGCAGTACTGATGGATGGGGTGCGCGGCCGGCTTTGCTCTTCATCATTGCAGGCCATGCCGCCGCCCTGCTCGTACTTGCTGGGTTCGCGCTAAGCGGCATCCGGAATGTTGCTGCTCTCGCTGTTCTAGTCGCTATTTGGTCGGTATTTGCGTGGGGCCTGAATCCGCCGCTTCAGGTCAGCATGCTTGCCGCAGCTCCCCAAGCCGGGATGGCGGCCATGTCTCTGGTCATCTCAGGTATGTACCTAGGCACAGGCGTCGCGGGAGCACTTGGTGGTGTCCTCATCGAGGTC
This sequence comes from Streptomycetales bacterium, assembly GCA_050699195.1. Taxonomy (GTDB): domain Bacteria; phylum Actinomycetota; class Actinomycetes; order JBOHCZ01; family JBOHCZ01; genus JBOHCZ01. The sequence continues at coordinate 1,670 of JBOHCZ010000170.1, read as the reverse complement.
GCTTCGGTGACCTACCTCCCGCTCGCGGCCGGTGTACTACTTCTCCTTGCTCTGGGCCTCGCCTCCACCCCACCGGCCTTTCGCGGAGCACGTCAAGTCGCACATGGTGATCAATCGGCCAGATCCGAGGCTGCGAGTGACCGCCACTGATCGTAGGAGGCTACACGCACCATGAACCGTCCCGGGTTTGATGGCCTTGGCCACCGTCTCGGCCGCCTTCACCGAGGCCGAGTCGATGATCCCCGCCGAGGGTGCCGCGGCCCGGCCGGCGCGCAGCCGTACCCGGTCGCGAAGCCCGTCCAGCACAAGCTGGGTCACTCCGGCGGCCGCCCAGGCGGCGAAGTAGTTATGGACCGTGGACCATGGGGGGAAATCCGCGGTAGCGCCCGTCGGCGTGGATTCCCTCAACGTGGTCGCAGCGCAGCCATTGCCTGCCATGACCTGATGCAGCGGTGATGTGATGTGCACCGCAGGTCGGTCACAGAGGCAACGTCTGGCCTCGGCTCAGCGGGCGGTGTCCTCAGACGGCGTGAACGGCTCGCCGTGGCCGGGGACGATCAGGGTGAGGTCCTCGATGGCCAGCACTCGTCGTCGGTTGGTATGGAAGGCGGTGGGATCTGTCGCGTAGGGATCTTCCGCGGGTCCATGGTGTGACCACCAGAGGTGGGTGAGAGCAGCCACACCGCGGGGGGTGCCGACGATGGTGGTGATGTCTTGCGGCGTGTGGCCGGGAGTCTCGATCAGCTTGACCGACGGGGAAAGTGCGAATCCTTCAGCCGGCCGGCTGGTCCACAGGTCGTCGCGATAGATGGCCCAGTGGTCGTGGGCCCTGGCGTTGGGAAACAGCGCGGCGTTGAGCGTGTGATCGGGATGGTGATGCGAGAACACCACGTCGGTGATCTTGCCCGGTTCGACGCCGAGGGCGGCAAGCGGATCCAGCACTGCATCGGGCCGTGTGATCAGGCCTGGGTCGACGACCAGGCGCAGCGCACCGTCGTGCACATACGTGACCGTGGAGCCCACCCGGGCGGATACCTCATCGTGGTTGTGGTTGTAGCCGGCTGCAAGCACGTGCAGCTCGGCGGTTCGCTCGACCGAGATGTTCACGTGATCCATGGAGCTCCCTGGGGGTACGGACGACTCACCTGCCTGGACGGTGGTGCTCAGAGTCTTTGAGAGATCTGGGCTGAGGAATACTCAACCAGGTTCGGCGCGCGGTCATGGTTGTTGCTTCTTGTTCTGGTGAGGGTAGGTCAGCGGCGCGGCGGGTGCTGCGGGCAGGCCGCCGCGTCGGGCTTGGCGGAGCGGGTCGCCGTGGCCGTTGTGCTCGTCGTCGGGGGTGAGGTAGCCGATGCTGGGGTGCTGTCGCGCGATGCTCCTATAGATCGTCAAGCCGCGACGATGGGCCTGTTTTCGGGTGTGCTGGTTCGGGCATTGTTGCTGGTCAGAACCCTGTAGATCTCTCGGGCGATGTGTCGCTTCAGGCTCCTGATGATCTCCTTTTTGGTTTTACCCTCGGCGGTGCGGCGGACGACGTGGGCGCGTAAACATTTAGGCCGTGCCGTGAGTCGTCGGTGGCGTGTCGGTGCTGGCGTGCGCAGTTTGGTCATGTTTGACTCCGGTCGTGCCGGGGTTGGAGGACGCGTCGCGTGAGGAGCTGCTCGCGTTGG
>JBOHCZ010000169.1:0-5703 GCA_050699195.1 Streptomycetales bacterium | reverse complement strand
CGACCTGGGTGCCGAGGTGGCGGTCGACTACCGGCAGCCGGACTGGACGCATCGGGTGCGTGAGGTCGCCGGCGGGGTCGACGTCGTCTTCGACGGCGTCGGCGGCGCCATCGGGCGATCCGCGTTCGAGCTGCTCGATCGCGGCGGGCGGATGCTCAGCTTCGGCCTGGCGAGCGGCGAATGGGCGGATGTCCCGCACGAGGCGGCCACGCAACGGGGGGTGCGGTTGGTGCAGCCGTCGGCGCCGCCGGAGGAGATGCGTGCGTTCACCGTGAGCGCGCTGGCCGGGGCGGCAGCCGGCCGGTTGCGTCCGGTGATCGGGCAGCGGTTCCCGCTCGATCGGGCGGCCGACGCGCATGCGGCGATCCAGTCGCGGGCTACCGTGGGCAAGACCCTGCTGGAGGTTCGGTGACCTGAGATCACGCGCGTGGAAAGGTCTGTGCGGGGCATCCTGGTGGCGTGGGAACCACCTCTTGCGTGCTGGTGACCGGCGGCACCGGGTTCATCGGTGCCTACGTCGCCCGTTCCCTGATCCGGTCGGGGCAGCGCGTGGCGACGCTGGACAACGTGGCGTCCAACGTGATCCACGACGTGCTGACCCCGGCCGAGCTGACCCAGGTCGACCGCTTCACCGGAGACGTGTCGTCGTTACGCGACGTGGCGCACGTGATCCAGGCGGCCGGCGCCGAGCGGGTGATCCATCTCGCGTCGCTGCTGCATCCGGCCGCCGACGAGAACCCGCCACTCGCGGTGCAGGTCAACGTGCAGGGGCAGGCGACCATCCTGGAGGCCGCCCGGCTGCTCGGCGTCCGGAAGGTCGTCTGGGCCAGCTCCGTGGTGGTCTTCGGCGGCCGGTCCAGGCATCCCGCGCTGCCGCTGCCCAACGACGCGCCGCACCACCCGGTCAACCTCTACGGCGCCACCAAGTCCTTCGACGAGCTGCTGACCGACCGCTACATCCGTACCTGGGGGGTGGACGCGCTCGGGCTGCGCTTCACCCTGGTGTACGGGCCTGGCCGGGTGCGGGGGGCGAGTGCCTTCGTCAACGAGCTCGTCAAGCCCGCGGTCGGACAGCCCGCTTCGGTGCCCTTCGGCGACGACGTCGTGGACTGGCAGTACGTCGAGGACGTCGCCGAGCTGCTCGTGAAGTGCGCCTACGCGCCGCGGACCCAAACGCCGGTCTTCAACACCGCGTTCGGCGCCCGTTCCATCCGGGAGGCCGGGGACTACGTCGGCCAGCTCGTCCCCGGGGCGCGGATCAGCTACCAGCCGGGGGAGTTCGGCATCGCGTGGCAGCTCGACGATGCGCTGCTGCAGCACGAGATCGGTTTCACCCCGGACTACTCGATGGAGCGGGGGCTGCGCGCGGTGCTCAGGCACGCCCGGGAGGCGGCGGGACTGCCGCCGCTCGAGAGCCTCGAGGGATGAGAGGGCGGTTCTGGTGCGGGGAGTACGGCTGGAGTACGGGGACGCGTCGATGGACGTCGAGGTTCCCGACGACGCGGTGGTCGTGCGACCGGGTGAGCTCTTCGACGAGCCCGCCCCGCTCGGCGACCCGGTCGAGGCCACGCGGCGGGCCCTGGCGGAGCCGATCGGCGCCCCACCCCTGCGCAAGCTGGCCGGCCCCGGCGCGAAGGTGCTGATCGCCTTCCCTGACCGGGTCAAGGGGGGCTCCCACGCCACCGCCCATCGCCGGGTCGTCATCCCGCTCATCCTGGAGGAGCTGGCGGCCGCGGGGGTCGACGAACGCGACGTGCGGTTGGTGTGCGCCATCGGCCTGCACCGCAAGAACCGGCAGGACGAGTTCGAGGACTACCTCGGCCGCGACGTCGCGAGGCGGTTCCGGGGCAGCCGGCTGACCAACCACGACCCCGAGGACCCGGACGGGATCGTCGCGGTCGGCGAGACGGCACACGGTGACGTCGCGGAGGTCAACCGGGCCGTCGTCGAGGCCGACCTGTCGATCATGATCGGCCACACCGCGGGCAACCCGTACGGTGGCTACTCCGGCGGCTACAAGATGCCCTGCACCGGGCTGACCACGTGGCGCTCGATCAGGTCCCACCACACTCCGTCGACCATGCACCGCCCCGACTTCACGCCCGCCTCCACCCACAGCCGCTTTCGCGATCAGCTCACCGAGATCGGCGCGCTGATCGAGAGCGCCATGCCCGCGCCCTTCTTCAGCGTCGACGCGGTGCTGCGCGGCGACGCCCGCCAGCTCGCCGTCTACGCCGGCAACGCCAGCGAGGTCGAGCGCGCGGCCTGGCCGGTGGCCGCCAGGAGGACCGAGGTCGAGCTGGCCGGAGGCGGTGGAGGTGGCGGAGACAGGGCCGACGTCCTCGTGCTCGGCATGCCGCGCAGCTTCCACTACGGACCCGGGATGGGGTCCAACCCCATCCTCATGCTGCAGGCCATCGGCTCCTCGATCGTCCGGCACGCGGGCGCGCTGAACCCCGGGGCCGTGATGATCTGCGCCTCGGTGTGCGACGGTTGGTTCAACGAGGAGTGGTTCCCCTCCTACCGCGAGACCTACGAGCTGTTCGGGCGCTGCGCGACCGTGGCCGAGATGGTGCGCTACGAGGACGACATGGCCGGCCGTGCCGACTACATCCACAGTTTCCGGCACGCCTACGGGTACCACCCGTTCCACGCCTTCTCCATGCTCTACATGGGCGGCATCGCGTTGCACTTCTCGCGCGCCATCTACATCGCGGGCGCCCAGGCGCCCGCGTTCGCCCGGGGGGTGGGGTGCATCCCGGTGCGGACCTTCGACGACGCGGTCGGGCTCGCCGAGCGGCACGTGGGCGCCGACCCGAAGATGCTCGTCGTTCCCGGGCTGTCCGGGCCGCAGGTGCACCTACGGTGCCGCGGCTGAAACGCGACCAAGGCAAGGAGGGGTTCAATGGCCACCGAGGACACCGAGCACGTCGTCATCACCTGCCTGGTCGCCGCCGGGCTGACCCAGGGCAAGGTGTCGATCTACCTGTCTGCCCTCCTCATCGGCCCCGGGCTGGGCGGCACCCTGCTGATCCTCACCGTGATCCCGATGGTCGGGTTGGCGGCCCTGCTCACCATCCGCTGGGAGCCCGTCGGGAAAGACGTCGAAACTCCCGCAGGCCGTACCGCGCTCCCGGTTGCCGAGGGCACATGACGCAGGGAGTGCGCCGGGTCCCGCGGACTTCCGCGCCCACTTTCCGATCTGCGAGCACAGTGCGCACCTGGCGAGTTGCAGCCTGGGCGCGCAGAGCGATCAGACGATGGACGCGATGGCGGAGTTCATGGCGACCTGGCGGGAACACGGTGCGCCCTGGGCGGAGTGGATGCGGGTCGCCGAGCAGGCCCGCGAGGCGTTCGCCCGCATCGTGGGTGCGCAGCCCGTGAGGTCGCCGCGCTGGCGAACGCGTCCGAATGTGCGTTCCAGGTCGCTTCCACGCTGTGCTGGGAGCGGCGCCCCACGATCGTGACCTGCGACAGGGAGTTCCCCTCGGTCGCGCACGTCTGGCTGGCGCAGCGGGCCCGCGGGGGGCAGGTCACGTACGCGCCGGAGCGCGACGGGGTCGTCGACGCCGGGGACTACCTCCGGCTCATCGACGAGCGCACCGCCCTGGTGTCGGTGCCGCTGGTGTCGTACCGGAACGGGGCGCAGCTGCCCATCGCCGAGATCACCCGCAGGGCGCGGGAGGTGGGCGCCCGGGTGTTCGTCGACGCCTACCAGGCGGCCGGGGTGCTGCCCGTAGACGTGCGTGAGCTGGGCTGCGACTACCTGGTCGCGGGCACCCTAAAGTACCTGCTCGGTGCGCCTGGGCTGGCCCTGCTCTACGTGCGCGACGGCCTCGCGCAGGACCGCGACCCGCAGCTGACCGGCTGGTTCGGGCGGCGCGACCCGTTCGCCTTCGACCCCCGCGAGCTGGACTCCCCCGGGGCCGCGCGGCGGTACGAGACGGGCACGCCGGCCATCCCGACGGCCTACGCCTCGCGGGCGGGGATGTCGCTGATCGAGGAGATCGACCGGGACGCCGTGCAGACGCACGTCGCCGCGCTCGCCGCCGCGCTCACCGACGACCTGCGTCGCGGCGGGGAGACGCTCTACTCGCCGCACGACGCTGCGCGGCGCGGCCCCATGGTCGCCGTACTGACCGGGGACCCGGAGCACCTCGGCGGTTTCTCGCCAGCCGCGGGGTGCTGGCCAGCCCCCGCGGCGCGGCGCCGTGCCTGAGCCTGCACTACTACACCGACAGCGGGGATCTCGCCCGGGCCTGCGCCGCCCTGCGGGTGTACCGGTCCAGGTACGGGGGGCGGCCGTGACAGACACCCCACCGCCGAAAGGGACAGCGATGGCTCGTGCTCGCCTACCTGCTCCACGGCTTCGCGCGCTGGCAGGGCGCACGGGGGAGGGCTTTGACTACCGGCGCCGGCTGGTGGAGGAACGGGTGGACGAGCCTCTGAGCCCGCCGACGAACGCCTCCATCGCCGCGACGACCGAGACGAGCAGCTCGGCGGAGTGAATCGGGTCTCCGGGCAACTCGAGCCCGTGGTCGGCGTAGGGCAGCTCGAGGAACTCGTGCACGAGCCGGTGCGCGACCTCCCTGTCCCAGAGCAGGTCGCCGGTGCCACCCACGAGCAGCGTGGGCGCGGTGAGCCGCTCCAGCGCGGCCACCAGCTCGGGCTCGGTGAGCAGCGGGGTCAACCAGATCCCCGGCAGGGCGCGCTCGGCCGCCACCGGCAGCGCGCGTGAGCCGAGCGACTTGCCGACGAGCAGCAGGCGGCTCGCCGTCTGGCGGTCGACGATGGCGCGTGCCGTGTCGGTGAGGGACTTCGCCTGCACCTCGGGTTCGAGCTCGTCGTACCACACCTCCCGCACGATCCAGCCGTGCCGGCGCAGCACGGCGTTCGCGTAGTGCAGCAGCGGCCGGGCGGGGCTGTAGGCCGAGCCGGGGAACACCAGGGCGACCCGATCGGGGTCACCGGCGTGGCGGCTCGGTCCCATCATGACACCGAGGCTACGGGACGGCATCGAGACATGCGCCGGGGCCGCAGGCGAGGGGCTCCCACGCGAGTGTTCGCGTCGTTCTCGACGCGCACCCGCGATCCGTGGCCCTACCGACCTGAGATGACCCGCGTGATCGACGGGGAGGGCGAGTCTATGACTGACAGGTCAGGCGCGGGTAGCCCCAGTCGGCGTGGTCCAGCTCGTTGCCGTCGCCGCCGTCCGTGACGACTAGGTCGAGCACCTGCGTGCCGGTGATGTCGACGTCCACCGCCGCGGGCCCGGTCTGCCAGGTGACTGCTCCGCTGTCGTAGACGGCCTTGCCGTCGACCAGCACCGTGAAGACCACGCTGCCACCACGCTGGGCTACGGCCGCGTCGTCGATGCCCACCCGCGCGTTCAGCCGCGAACACGTGGCCGCCGGGTAGACCCGGACGTGGCTGGGTGCGTGCGTGCCGAGCCCGCGGTCGTAGACCCTCCCGGCCAGGCTCAGCTGCCCACCGTCGTCGGGCTGCGCGCCGCCGTTGGTCGCGTTCAGGCCCACCGGGCCGAGACCGTTGCTGACCGCCGTGAAGGACGCGTCACTGACGTGCCAGGTGTAGCCGCCGTCGGCATTCGACCCGGCCGGCGTTGCGGTCCCGAGACCCAGGCGGTAGCCCGTGAGCAGGCTCGCGGCGGCGATCCCGAGCGTGGCCAGGGCGACGAGGGTGGGG
>JBOHCZ010000168.1:0-3782 GCA_050699195.1 Streptomycetales bacterium | reverse complement strand
CCGGCGAGCTGCTGCGCACCACCAACCAGCTGCGGCTGTTCGCCGAGGTGGTGATGGAGGGCTCGTTCCTCGGGGTGTCGATCTCCCATCCGGAGGCCGTCGCCCAGCCGGCACCGTTCCCCGATGTGCGCCGCCTCAATGTGCCGCTCGGTGTCGTCGCCGTGTTCGCCGCCAGCAACTTCCCCTTCGCCTTCAGCGTCGCGGGCGGAGACACGGCGTCCGCGCTCGCCGCGGGCTGCCCGGTCGTGGTGAAGGCCCACCCCGGCCATCCGGTGCTCTCCGCCCGGGTGGGCGACATCCTCGCCGACGCGCTGGCACGCGGCGGAGCTCCGGCCGGCGTCCTGCACGTCGTGCACGGCTTCGCGGCTGGGGAGGCGCTGGTCCGGCACCCGGAGGTCGCGGCGGTCGGCTTCACGGGTTCGCTGCGCGGCGGCATGGCATTGTGGAAGATCGCGGCCGAACGTGACGTGCCGGTCCCGGTGTTCGCCGAGATGGGCAGCACGAACCCGCTCGTCGTGACGGAGGCCGCCTGGCGGGCCCGCGGCGGGGAGATCGCCCGCGGGGTGGTGGGCTCCTTCACGCTGGGCATGGGGCAGTTCTGCACCAAGCCCGGCATCCTGCTGGTGCCCGCGGGCAGTGACCTGGTCGAGCGGATCGCCGACATCGTCGCCGAGACCGACGCGGCGGGACACCTGCTGGGCCCGGGCATCGCGCACGCCTACGCGACCCGGTCGGGCGAGTGGGCCAGGCGGCCCGGCGTCACCGAGCGTGCACGCGCCCGCTCCCACGCCGGGGAGGGACTGGCCGCTGCGCCGCTGGTGCTCGAGGTGGAGCCGGACGCCTTCCTGGCCGACGGAGTCCTGCGTGAGGAGTGCTTCGGTCCCTTGACCCTCGCGGTGAGCTACCGGGACCGGGCTGAGCTGCTGCGGCTGATCGACGTCCTGCCCGGGACGCTAGTGGGCACCCTCCACGCCGAGGAGTCCGAGGGCGGGGGCGCCCGCGAGCTGCTGCAGCGGCTGGCGCAGCGAGCCGGGCGCGTGGTGTGGAACGGCTACCCGACAGGCGTGGCGGTGAACTGGGCGATGCAGCACGGCGGGCCTTACCCCGCGACGACCGCGGCCGCGTTCACGTCCGTGGGGGCCTCGTCAATCGTTCGGTGGCTGCGTCCGGTCGCGTGGCAGAACGTCCCGGAGGCGTTGCTGCCCCCGCAGCTCCGCGAGGACAACCCGCTGGGGTTGCCGCGCCGGGTCGATGGTCGTATCGAGGCGGACAGCTGAGACGGTGAGCCCGCGGCGCGGGAGGAGGTACGCGCCGGGGCGCTAGTTCTGGAGCTCGTGCACAGGAACGGAGGGGCGGGCCGTGACCACAACCGGACCGCCGCAGTTCCAGCACTGAGCGTCCCTGGAGGCAGAGCGCCCCTCGACGTCGCAGTCCTGGCACACCCACGCGGTCAGCACGAGGTGTTCGATATCGGATGATCGCGTGCTCACTCGTTACCTCCTGTGCGGCCCCTCCCCCCTGCGGATTGTCGTTCACAGCAACGCCCTGATCATAGGTCACGAAGGACGGCGGCCTCCATCCGCAGTTAGTTGTTCCCGCCGTGGGCATGCGGGAAACCTCCGGAGCCACGAGTTTCGTACCGAAACCCGCCTCAGGACACGGTATGCAACCTGATCCGTCAGAAAAACAGCGAAAACGGTGGGCGCCGGGTCCCCTGCGGGGGACCCGGCGCCCGGCACGCCGGCTGCATCGCTCAGGACGTCACGGCGCACTGCCCGCGGTCGCGCCTCACGGGGCCCTCGGCAGTGGGCCGCACGTCGAAGTCGAAGATCGCGGTGGGCAGGTACAGCGAGCAGCAGGCGTTGGGGATGTCCACGACGCCGCTGACGCGTCCCTCGATGGGAGCCGACCCGAGGAGCAGGTAGGCCTGCTCTCCGGTGTAGCCCCACTTCTTCAGGTACTCGACCGCGTTGAGGCAGGCCCTGCGGTAGGCCACCGTCGCGTCGAGGTAGTAGTTGCGGTCCGTGTCGTGGTCGACCGACACGCCGATAAAGGTCAGGAACTCGGAGTAGCGCGGCTCCACGTTCCCCGGCATGAACACCGGGTTGGTGGTGATGCCGTACTTCTGCATCCCGCCCTTGATCAGGTCGACGTGGAAGTCGATGAAGCCTCCCATCTCGATCGCGCCGCAGAAGGTGATCTCTCCGTCGCCCTGGCTGAAGTGCAGGTCGCCGCCGGAGAGCTTCGCGTCCCGCGTGTGCACGGGGTAGAAGACCCGAGAGCCGCGCGTGAAGTTCTTGATGTCGTGGTTACCCCCGTTCTCCCGGGCGGGTACGGTGCGCGCACCCTCCTGGGCGATGCGCTGCGCTGTGGCGGAGTCCGCCTGGCCGGCCAGCGTGCTCGTCGGCAGCGGTGGCAGACCGAGCGGCGGTACGCGGTTGGGGTCGGTGTCGATGAGCGCCTGCTCCCGGCGGTTCCACCGGGAGAGCAGCTCAGCCGACGGCGCCGTACCGAACAGGCCCGGGTGGGTGATGCCGGTGTAGCTGACACCGGGCAGGTGCCGGGAGGTCGCCATCTGACCGTGGAAATCCCAGATCGCCTTGTACGCGTCGGGGAAGTAGTCGGTCAGGAAGCCGCCCCCGTTGGCCTTTGCGAAGATGCCGGTGTACCCCCAACCCTGGCCCGGGGCGGCGCCAACCTGCTGCGGTACCGCACCGAGGTCGAGGATGTCCACGACGAGGAGGTCGCCAGGTTCCGCGCCTTCCACGCCGATGGGGCCACTGAGCATGTGGGCGTGACTCAGATCCACGTCACGCACATCGTTCGCCGAGTCGTTGTTGCCGAGCTGGGCGTCGGTCCACTCGCGGCACTCGACCCTGAACTCGTCTCCGGGCCGGACCATCGCCGCCACCGGGACGTCGGGGTGCCACCTGTTGTGCCCCGGCACCGCCTGGTCGCGCATTGATTTGGCCTGGTCCACGCTAAACACGACCTCTGGCATTGTGTTCCTCCCCTGCCTGTGCGGTCGTACCCGGTCGGAGTGCGCACGCCTGAGGCGTGCTGTGCGACGAAGACGGCCCTCACCTCCCCTCTAGGCTGGCCTTCTCGGTCCGGCCCGTCAGCCGGTCACGGCTGGGCTGGCCTGGGCGTCGCTCCGACGCCGGCCGCCTCCATCCGGGGCGGACGGGTCAGCGGCCACAGCACGACGAACGACACCAGGCCGACGGCGGCCAGGCCGTAGGCGATGTAGGACGGGCTCCAGTCGTCCCAGTAGCCGCTCAGGATGAGGAACGCCGGGATCGCACCGGTCACCCAGCCCTCGATCGCGGCGACCCACCCGGTGTACTTGGTGAGGCCCTGGTTCTTCACCCCTAGCAGCAGGAAGAACAGGAGCCACAGGAACGACCAGTAGAGCCAGATCACGCCGAACGGGTCGTCGTTGAGCAGTTGGAAGCTCACGAACGAGTACCCCAGCGCCATGATGGCCACGAACAGCGAGAACCATCCGACACCCGTGGAGTCCAGGTTGCCGAGCAGCCCGATCCCCACGTAGAGGTAGGTGAACCCGAACAGGTAGATCCCGGAGGCGGCCAGGATGATGTCGGTGTTACCGCCCGCTGTGATGATGAGTACCGTCGGCGTGACCACCTGCAGAGCCCCGACGAAGAGGTTGAACACCGCGGCGGCCTTCATGTCGACCTTGCCGAGGAGCATGACCCCGTTGAGGAACAGCACGGCGCCGACGTAGAGCAATCCGACAGCTCCCACGAGTGGCACACCTC
>JBOHCZ010000167.1:0-2923 GCA_050699195.1 Streptomycetales bacterium | reverse complement strand
TCGCGGCACTGCGCAAGGACTTCGCCGCCCACCGGCTCGACCTGCCGGTCTACTGGGGCAACCGCAACTGGACGCCCTACCTCGCCGACACCATGCGCACCATGGCCGCCGACGGGGTGCGCCGTGCGATCGTGGTGGTGACGGCGGCGTACGCGTCGTACTCCGGATGCCGGCAGTACCGCGAGGATCTGGCGGATGCGCGGCGGGACGTGGGCAGCGGCGCTCCCGGTGTCGACAAGCTGCGGCTCTACTTCGACCACCCGGGGTTCGTCACGCCCATGGTGCGCTCGACCCTGCAGGCGCTGGCGCGGGTGCCGGCCGCGCTGCGGGCCGGCGCGCACCTCGCGTTCACGACGCACTCCCTGCCCGAGACATGGGCGGCTGCGAGCGGCCCGTACGGGGAGTCCTACGTCGCCCAGCACCTCGAGGCGGCACGGCTGGTCGCGGAAGGCGTCGCCGCCGGGACCGGCGCCGTGTACCCCTGGCGGCTCGCTTACCAGAGCCGCAGCGGCCCTCCGGGTCAGCCCTGGCTCGGGCCGGACATCTCCGACCATCTGCACGCGCTCGCCGGCGAAGGGGTGCGGGCCGTGGTCATGGTTCCGGTCGGGTTCGTCTCCGATCACATGGAGGTGCGGTTCGACCTCGACGTCGTGGCCGCGGAGGCGGCCACCGCGCTCGGGGTGCACGCCGAGCGCGCCGCCACCGCCGGCACCGCACCGGAGTTCGTCTCCATGCTCCGTGAGTTGGTCCTCGAGCGGGCCGCCGCCGAGCGGGGGCAATCCCCCGAGCGCCGTGCGCTGGGCCGCTCCGGCCCCGCGTGGGACGTGTGCCCGGCCGGGTGCTGTCCCAACCCGCGCGGCCCACGACCGGCGGCGGCCGGGGGGTGAGCCCGTGACCGAGCCCCCGGGCGGCCCGCCCGCCGAAGAACTGCTCGAGATCGCCATAGGGGCGGCCCGGCGGGCCGGCCGGCTGCTCGTCGACCGCCGTCCCGACGACCTCCGGGTCGCCGAAACCAAGACCAGCCCGACCGATGTCGTCACGGAGATGGACACCGCCGCCGAACAGCTCATCGTCGAGGCCGTCCAGGGTCTACGGCCCGACGACGCGGTGCTGGGCGAGGAGGGCGGCGGCCGTGCCGGCCAGAATGCCGGACAGAGTGCCGTCCGGTGGATCGTCGACCCGATCGACGGCACCGTGAACTACCTCTACGGCCTGCCGGGATGGGCGGTGAGCATCGCCGCGGAGGTGGGGGACACGGTCACCGTGGGCGTGGTGCACGTGCCCGGCCCGGGCCCCGGTCAGGGCGAGCTGTTCACGGCCGTGCGAGGGCGGGGAGCACGGCGCAACGGGCTGCCGATCCGCTGCAACGAAGGGGTCGAGCTGGCGCAGGCGCTGGTGGCCACGGGCTTCTCCTACCGCGCCGAGCTGCGCGCCCGGCAGGCTGCTCTGCTGCGTGGCGTCCTGCCGCGGGTCCGCGACATCCGCAGGGTGGGCTCTGCGGCCTCCGATCTGTGCATGGTCGCGTGCGGCCGCGTCGACGCCTACTACGAGTCCGGCCTGCACCGTTGGGATGTCGCGGCGGGCGCGCTCATCGCCGCGGAGGCGGGTGCGCGGGTGGGTGGCATCGGTGGACGTGATTCGGGTGGCGGTGTTTCTGCTGCTCCTGATGTTTCTGACGGCGCGGATCCCGCGGAGGCGACGCTGGTGGCGGCGGGTCCTGGAGTGTTCGGGCCGCTTCAGGACCTCCTGCTGTCGGCTGCAGCCGGCTGGGCCCAGTAGTCACGGGGTGGTCACGGGCGGTGTGCCGCGCTCGGGGGATCCTCAGGCGTGCTCGTGCAGGACCACGCCGTGGGAGGCGGCGAGCCGGTGCAGGTCCTCCAGGTCGGAGCGGTGCACGTCCGCGCAGAACTCGTCGTCGTCCTCGAGAGCCCTGTGCAGGCTGGTCTCGGCGTCAAGTACTCGCTGCCGGAGTCCTGCGGTGAACTCGCCCATGCGGCGCCCCTCAATGTCCGTGTCGTCGGTTCGGCGATGCGGTCTGACCAGAAGCAAGCCCGAGGCGGGTCCTCCCCCTGGGCAACTGCGCGGAAACGCCCTGTGATCCAACTCACAGCGATGGCCGGGTGATCCGGGGAGCCACCGACCAGCTCGGCACCCAACCCGGAACCTGCTCGGTGAACCGTGCGTTCCTCCAGGCGACCCGCGCCTCGCGCGTCGCCCCGTACGGCGGCGAGATGTGATTAAGGTCTCATCGCCGATCCATTCAGCCGCGCAAAATACACCAAATTATCCGATCTCTTGGCACTGTTTGTAGTCGCCTTGCAACGGCTCGCCGCCGTTGATCACTCCTTTGAGGGTTCGATCGGGTGTCGATTGCGTAACGGGGCTTGAAGTACGGCAAAATCTCCGCCCCAGGCCGGGCACAACGGCGCCCGCCCATGCGTTACGTGTTCGCTGAGTATCACCAGTCAGAGGGGGAGAGAGGGAGATGGCAACCGACTACGACACTCCACGCAAGACCGACGAGGACCTCAACGAGAACAGCATCGAAGAGCTCAAGGCGCGGCGCGTCGACAAGGCCGCGACCGTGGTCGACGACGAGGCCGACGCCGAGCCGCTGGAGCTCCCGGGTGCCGACCTGTCCAACGAGGAGCTCAGCGTTCGTGTCCTGCCGCCGCAGGCCGACGAGTTCACGTGCTCACGGTGCTTCCTGGTGCATCATCGCAGCCAGCTCGCCGTGGAGTCGCGGGGTCAGCCACTGTGCCGTGACTGCGCGGCGTGATCAGTGCCTCAGCGGGAGTCCGACCGGCCGTTTCCGGCGGCTGATCCCTCGGACACCGCGCACGGCGATCCCCCTCAGCGGCTGTGACTGAAGGCCCCGCGCCCGAGAGAACGGCTACTCGCCGCCGGCCATGCCCCATGGGGC
>JBOHCZ010000166.1:0-5006 GCA_050699195.1 Streptomycetales bacterium | reverse complement strand
CGTCGGAGAGCAGCGGTCCGTGGCGCGTCGCGCGCACTGTGATCCGCACCGGCTCCTCCCCCGCGACCTCGATCGTCTCCCGCCGCAGCTCGAGAGGCACGGAACGGCCACGGTAACGGTAGGTGTCCCGGTCGACGTCCTCCAGGTAGAGGTCGGCGACGTCGGCGCGCAGGTTGGTGAAGCCCCAGGCGATCCTGGCGTTGTGGCCGATGATGACGCCGGGCACGCCGGAGAACGTGACGCCCGCCACGTCGAAGGGGCAGTCCTCGTCCACGTCGGTGCAGTGCAGGCCCATCTGGTACCAGGTGGCCGGGATCGACGGCGCGAGGTGGGGATCGTTGGCGAGGATCGGCCGGCCGCTGCGGGTGCGCTCGCCCGAGACGACCAAGGAGTTCGAACCGACTCCACTGCCCGCGTCGCCCAGCAGCGGCGGGATGTCCTCGATCAGCTCCGAGAGCTGCGTAAGCCGGCTGCTGGCCCCGTCGGGCACCGGGGCCGGCTCGGCGCCGGCAAGGAAGTGACCCTCCACGACGCCGCCCCGGCGCACGATCGGCTGGTGGCGCTCGAACGGGTAGGGCGGGTACAGCTCCTCGACGCGCTCCTGCGGGAGCTCGGCCGCGGCCAGCGCCCTTGCCAGCTCCTCCTTGACGTTGGTCCGCAGGTCCCAGGCCATCACCTTCAGCCATACCAGCGAGTCCACGGGAGTCCACGGGTCGGGGTGGTACTCAGGGTTGGCGGCGTCGAGGACGGCGTACTCCAGGCTCAGCTCCGGGCCCTGCCGCGTACCCAGGTAGGCGTTGACGCCCTCGGCGTAGGCCTCGAGGTAACGCCGGGTCGACGGTGAGAGCAGGGCCAGCTCCCGCTCCGCGACCCGCCGCCAGCCGAGGGTGCGGATGAAGGCGTCGGTCTGCACCTGCTCAGCTCCGAACAGCTCCGCGAGCCGCCCCGACGCGACGTGGCGCCGTACGTCCATCTCCCAGAACCGGTCCTGGGCATGCACGTA
Source organism: Streptomycetales bacterium (assembly GCA_050699195.1). GTDB lineage: Bacteria > Actinomycetota > Actinomycetes > JBOHCZ01 > JBOHCZ01 > JBOHCZ01. The sequence goes on along the minus strand of JBOHCZ010000166.1, from coordinate 4,003 downwards.
TCCCTGGGCGCGGAACAGGTCGAGGGCGTCGTCGGCGTAGATGTGGGGCACCCCCCACTGGTCACGTACGACACGCACCGTGGACGTGAGCCCCGACACCGGGAGCGCACCCTCGACGACGGGGAAAGGGCGGCGAACCGCCCAAACGACGTACACCGTCCCGCCGATCAGGACGACGGTGAGCATGATCGCCCCGATCACGGCGATAGTACGGAGTCGGCGGAGCATCCGGTTGTCGTTTCCCTCTGGGCAGGCGGCGGTGACCGACACCCTAGGGCGTGTCCGGGCCAGTAGGTTGCCATCGAAGTCGATGAGGAGGTGGAGGTCCTGGACGTCGAACAGCTCGACTGGGTGCTGCTGCTGAGCGCGGCCGTGCTGCTGGTGGCGATCGCCGCCGTCCGGCTGTCGAGCCGCATCGGGCTGCCCAGCCTCCTCGTCTACCTCGGCCTCGGCATCCTGCTCGGGGAGGACGTGGCCGGGATCGAGTTCGACGACGCCCAGCTCACCCGGGCCCTCGGCTACGCCGCGCTCGTCGTCATCCTGGCCGAGGGCGGCCTCACGACGAACTGGTCCACGATCCGCCCCACGGTGCCGGCGGCCACCGTGCTCGCCACCCTCGGCTTGGGGGTCAGCATGGCGATCACGGCCGTGGCCGCCTACGCGCTGCTCGACGTGGGGTGGCAGCTCGCCTTCCTCGTCGGGGCCATCGTGTCGTCGACCGACGCGGCAGCGGTGTTCTCGGTGCTGCGGCGGCTCCCGCTCCCGCCGCGGCTCGTCGGGCTCCTCGAGGCGGAGTCCGGGTTCAACGACGCGCCCGCCGTGATCCTGGTCGTCGCGCTCTCCGCGGTGGGCCGGCCGGTTGAGCCGCTCCACCTGGTCGGGCTGCTGCTGTTCGAGCTGGCCCTGGGCGCCCTCGTCGGGTACGCGGTCGGCCGGCTCGGCGCGACCGTGCTGAGCCGGGTCGCCCTGCCCGCATCCGGGCTGTACCCGATCGCGGTCCTCGCCCTCGCGGGGGGGGCCTACGCCATCGCCGGCCTCATGCACGCCAGCGGCTTCATCGCCGTGTACCTGGCGGCAGTGGTCCTCGGCAACTCCGGGCTCCCCCACCGGGTCGCGACCCGCGGGTTCGCCGAGGGGCTGGCCTGGGTCGCGCAGATGGGGCTGTTCATCATGCTGGGACTGCTCGTCACGCCGAGTGAGCTGGGCCCGGTCATGCTGCCCGCGCTGGGGGTGGGCCTTGCCCTGCTGCTGGTGGCCCGCCCGCTGTCGGTGCTCGCATCGACGGCGCCTTTCCGGCTGCCCTTCCGCGAGCAGCTGTTCCTGTCCTGGGCCGGCCTGCGCGGGGCGGTGCCCATCGTGCTCGCAACCGTCCCCCAGCTCACCGGTGCCGACCCGGACCGCCGGATGTTCGGCCTCGTCTTCGTGCTCGTCCTCGTCTTCACCCTGGTGCAGGGGCCGACACTGCCCTACGTCGCGCGGCGGCTCGCGGTGGCGGCTCCCGCGGAGGCGCACGACCTCGACGTCGATGCGGCACCCCTCGAGGATCTGGGCGCGCACCTGCTGCAGATCACGATCCCCGACGACTCGCTGCTGCACGGCGTCGAGGTGTCCGAGCTGCGCCTCCCCGACGGCGCCGCCGTCACGCTGGTCGTCCGGGAGGGCAGGAGCTTCACCCCGGCGCCGACGACCGTACTGCGCCACGGCGACGGAGTGCTGATCGTGACGACGGCACAGGCCCGCGAGACCACCGAGCGGCGGCTGCGCGCCGTCAGCCGCGGCGGAAAGCTCGGCTGGTGGCTTGGAGAACGCGGGACCTAGGGTGTGGGGGTGAGCGAGCCCACCGGCACCCCGCAACCGGTCCGCCTGCTCGGCGACCCTGTGCTGCGCGCCCGCTGCGCGATGGTGACCGACTTCGGGCCGCCGCTGGAGCGGCTCGTCGCCGACATGTTCGCCAGCATGTACGCCTCCGACGGCGTCGGCCTGGCCGCGAACCAGATCGGGGTGCCGCAGCGGGTGTTCGTCTTCGACTGCCCCGACGACAACGGGCGGCAGCTGCGAGGCGCCGTGGCGAACCCCACTCTCGACGTACCCGGGCCTGGGCAGCGGCGGCTGGTCGACGAAGAAGAGGGCTGCCTGTCGGTCCCCGGCGGGTACGCACAACTGCCACGCCCCTCGCATGCCGTGGTCCGCGGCTTCGCCCCGGGGGGCGACCCGGTGCGTGTCGAGGGCACCGGTCTGCTGGCCCGTTGCCTTCAGCACGAGTGTGACCACCTGGAGGGCCGGGTCTTCGTCGACCGGCTGCCGGCCAGGGAGCGGCGTGCGCTCCTCCTGTCCGCCGGCCTCGCGGACCCGGCATAGTCGGACAGACCGCTACATCCGATGCGCGGGCCGGCAGGAAACGGGACACTCGGCACACGCTGCTCACCCTCGGCTGGCAAACTGCTGTGGAACGCTGCCGCCGTGCCGGCACGTGGGTACCCATGGTTGACCAAGCCACCGAGCACGTCCTGCTGCACCAGGTAGTGCAGGATCTTCCCGAGGCGGTCGTGGCCATTGACGCCGCGACTGTCATCACCGTGTGGAACCGGGCCGCCGAGGCGATGTTCGGCTGGTCGGAGGGCGAGGTTCTCGGCCGCTCCCCCTTCGAGCTCAACATCGGCCCGTCCGACATCGACCAGGCTCACGAGCTCGCCCGGCAGATCTACGCCGGGAACACCTGGCACGGTTCCTTCCCGGTGCACACCAAGTACGGGCGCTTCGTCCTCGCCCGGATGCGTGCCGCCCCGCTGCGCAGCGCCCACGATGACATCGTCGGGATCGTCGCCACCATCCGTGACGTACTGGACCCGGATCGGCAGCGCCGCACAGCGGAGGAGCGCATCGCGGTGCTCTCCCGCGCCGGCATGCTGCTCGGCACCTCTCTGGACATCGACCAGACGCTGTCGGGCATCGGGGACCTGCTCGTGCCTGGGCTGGCCGACCACTGCAGCATCGACGTCTACGACGACACCGGGCAGCTGCGGCGACTCGTCACCGTACACACTTCCGAGCTGCACGGCGCGCAGGAGTACGGGCCGGCCGGCGGTCTGGTGAACTACCGGCCGGGGCATCCGTGCGCACGGGCGCTCGACACCGGGCGCGCGGTGCTCGTGGACGCCCCCGACGAGGTCACCTTCGAGGTGGGCGACCCGACGGTCCAACTCGACATCGGGGCGTTCATCGCTGTGCCCCTGGTCGGCGCCGCGACGACACGCGGCGTGCTCACCATCGCCACCTCGGTGAGCGGCCGCAGGTACGAGGCGGGGGACGTCGACCTCGTGGAGGAACTGGCCGCGCGGGCCGGCCTGGCGCTCGACAACGCCGAGCTGTATGCCAGACAGCGTTCACTCGCCCTGACCCTGCAGCGCAGCCTGCTCCCCGCCGGCCTGCCCGGAGCCGACGGAGTCGATATCGCATACCGCTACGAACCAGGACAGGACGTCGAGGTGAGTGGCGACCTCTACGACGTCATCAGCCTGTCCGCGGGCCGGTTGGGCGTCATCATCGGCGACGTCCAGGGACGCGGTGCACGGGCCGCCGCGATCATGGGCCAGCTGCGCGCGGCCTTGCGGGCGTACGCGGTGCTCGACATGCAGCCGGCGGAGGTGCTCGGGCACCTCGACGAGCTCGTCCGCGGGCTGGACGAAGGCCTCCTCGTCACGTGCGTCTACGCGGTCTACGACCCGTTCACCCGCCGCTGCACGTTCGGCAACGCCGGGCATCCCCCACCGCTGCTGGTCAACGGGGGGGAGTCCCGGGTGCTCGCGCCCGCCGTCGACGTGCCCCTGGGGGTCGGGCAGCTCCCCTACACCGGCCACACCGTCACGATCCCCCCGGGCGGGACGCTGCTGCTCTACACCGACGGTGTCGTGGCACGCCGCGACCCGGGCCGTGGCCTGGCCGGCGAGGAGGAGGTGCAGCAGCTCTGCCGCGTCCTCGACGGCGCCCCCGCCGACCCGGAGGC
>JBOHCZ010000165.1:0-14689 GCA_050699195.1 Streptomycetales bacterium | reverse complement strand
CGGCCGTCCGGCGCGGTCGCCCCGCAGCCGCGAGCGCTGCCAGAGCACGCCGAGCGCCGCGAAGGACACCACGACGGCCGCAGCGGCGCCGGTCAGCGCGTACGAGAAGGGGATCGGCAGGTCCTGGCGACCTCCGAACGCGTGGGCCAGGAGCACCGGGTCGGCGTGCGGCATCACGAGGGCTCAGCCGGACACTTCCAGCTGCACCAGCACCTGGCCGCTCTCGTGGGTCTCGACGTCGAACAGCCCGGGCTGGTCCGCGGTGAACTCGAGGGTCACCGGTTTCGCGGGCGTCACCTGCGCCTCCGCGTCGTATCCGTGTACGTGCACCTCGTCGGCCCGATCGCTGCGGACGATGATGCGTACCTGCTGGCCGAGGCCGAGCCGCACCCGGTCGGGGGCAGGCGAGACCTCGCCCTCCGCGATCGTGACCCCGATCGTCTTCGCCGCGGCGGCGCCTGGGGTGCTCTCGTCCTTGGCACCGGTGGCCGGGCCGGTGCTCGCAGCCGGCCGGGGCGTGTTGGCCTGCGTGGACCCCGCGGGGCCGGAGGCGCAGCCGGTGACGGCGAGGCCCACGGTGAACACGGTGAACGCCGTGAACGCCGTGAACGCCGTGAACACGGCGGGCATTGCGAGCACGGCGGCCCTGGACGGGGCCACGCGGTGGGCATACAACGGATCGGACTCCTCCCGAGGATGACGGCAGGTCAACCCTACGTTGGGTGATGGGGGCTGCCTGCCAGCGTCCCCCTGACCACCGGCCCGGCGCCGGAGGCAAGCGAACGCGCGTCTCCCGAGCCGCGCGTGCGACCATGTCTATCCCGGAGTCCACGCGGGGCGAATAACAGCCCATACCGGGGCGTATGCACCGAAAGGAGGGTCGCGCCGTGGCGGAGCGGCTGAACTCTTTTGACGTGTCGTTCCTCTACCTCGAGGAGCCTACGACGGCGATGCACGTCGGAGGGGCCGCGATCTTCCAGGTTCCCGAGGGGGGCTTCGACTACGAGAAGTTCGTCGAGCTGATCTCTGAGCGCATCGCCTTCGTGCCCCGCTACCGCCAGCGGGTCCGCTGGGTGCCCGGGCGTCTCGGCAACCCCGTCTGGGTGAACGACGCGAACTTCGACGTCGGGTTTCACGTCCGGCGTTCCGCGCTGCCGAGACCGGGCTCGGACGATCAGCTCCGCGAGCTCGTCGGCCGGGTGCAGGGCCGCCCGCTCGACCGTACCCATCCACTGTGGGAGATCTACCTCGTCGAAGGGCTACGGGACGGCCGGTTCGCCGTCATCACCAAGACGCACCCGGCCATGGTCGACGGCGTCGCGGCGCTCGACATCGGTTCGGTCATTCTCGACGCGACCGCAGAACCTCGGGAGGCCAGGACCGACACCTGGCGGCCGGGCCCCGAGCCGAGCTGGCTCGAGCTCGTCGCGGGCGCGGTCGCCGACGTGGCGCGCCGCCCGACGGCCGTCGTCGACACGGTGCGTGGCGGGTTGGGAGATGCGCGCGGGGTCGCGCTCCGGCTCGGCGAAGCGTTCGGCGGCGTGCTCGCCATGGCCCGTACCGCGGTGCGCCCCGCGCCCGCCAGCCCGCTCAACGTGACGATCGGCGAGCAGCGCCGTTTCGGCACGGCCCGGACCGCCCTCGACGACTACCGGCAGATCCGCAGGGCGGCACGGGGTACCGACTGCACGGTCAACGACGTGGTGCTGGCCACCGTCGCGGGGGCACTGCGTATCTGGCTGCTCACCCGCGGTGAGTCCGTGACGGCCCGCACCACGGTGCGCGCCCTGGTGCCGCTCAGCGTGCGGCCCGACGAGGACGGTGCGGACGTGCCCTCGCTCGGCAACCACGTGACGGGCTACCTCGTCGACCTTCCCGTCGGCGAGCCGAGCCCCCTGGTCAGGCTGCACCGGGTGAGCTACGCGATGCGCGTGCACCGGGCCAGCGGCCAGGCGGTGGGCGCGGACACCATCTCCGCGCTCTCGGGCTTCGCGCCGCCGACCCTGCACGCCCTGGGGGCACGGGCCGCGAGCGGGCTGTCCAGGCGGCTGTTCAACATCGTGGTCACCAACGTCCCGGGGCCGCAGACCCCGCTCTACGCGCGGGGGGCGCTGATGCTGGAGTCCTACCCGGTCGTACCGCTGGTCAAGGGTCAGGCGTTGTCAATCGGACTTACCTCGTATAATGGAAAAGTCCACTACGGTCTCAACGGTGACCGAGACGCTATGCCGGATATCGAGGTTCTGGCGCACTGCCTTCCGGACGCGTTGAACGAGCTGTTGGAGGCGGTGCGGTGAGCACCCGCCGGTCGTCGGGTCCCCGGCGACGGGGCCCTCGTCGCGGGCTGGTGCTCGGTGGCGGGGGGGTTCTCGGCGCGGCCTGGACGATCGGCGCGCTGTGCGCCGTCGAGGAGATCGAGGGCTGGGACCCGCGCACCGCCGAGTTCCTGGTCGGCACCTCGGCGGGCGCCGTGCTGGCCGCCCTGCTCGGCACCGGCGCCACCCCCCGCCAGCTGCGTGACCATCAGCGGGGCGTCCGGATCGGCTACGGGCCGCTGGCCGGACACAAGTTCGACTACAAGGACGGCTCGGGCGGTGCCCTGCCCACCCTGCCCCGGCCCGGCATCGGGTCGAGCCGCCTGCTGTTCCGCACCGCCCTGCGCCCGTGGCGGCACCCGCCCACGGCCGTTGTCTCCGCGTTCGTGCCCCCTGGCCGTGGCTCGCTCGAGGGCATCCGTGCTCTGGTGGAGACGGTCGCGACCGATGGCGAGTGGTCGCCGCACCCGGGCGTGCGGGTCGTGGCGATGGACTACGAGACCGGGCGCCGGGTGCCGTTCGGGCATCCGGGCTCACCCCAGGCCCGGCTCTCCAACGCCGTGATGGCGTCCTGCGCCATCCCCGGCTGGTACGCCCCCGTCGAGATCGACGGCAGGCGCTACATCGACGGGGGCGCCTGCTCGACCACCAGTGCGGACCTGCTCGCCGGCCTCGGGCTCGACGAGGTGTACGTGCTGGCGCCGATGGCGTCGTTCGCCCTCGACCAGCCCACGGCGATGGCCGCCCGGCTGGAGCGGCGCTGGCGGCGCGCCGTGACCCGCAGACTGGTCCATGAGGTGCGCAAGGTCCACACTGCGGGAAGCGACGTGACCCTGATCGCGCCAGGCCCGCAGGATCTCGAAGCCATGGGGGCCAACGTGATGGATCCGGAACGTCGCCTGCGCGTCCTCGAGACCTCCCTCCGTACCAGCGTCGTCGGGCTCCGCAACCCCCGTACCCGCCCGCACCCCGACGACCTCGCATCGGCCGGCTAGACCGCCGGCCACCAGGAGAGACCTGTTCATGCGCGTCTACCTGCCCGCGACCCTCCCCGTCCTCGCCGCGTTCGTCGGTGCCGGGGGTGTGGGGCCCGCGCCCGTCCTCGCCTTCGCCGTGACGCCGTCGCTGCGGGAGTGGTACACCAGCGGCGACCTCGAGGAGCTGGAGTACGCCTCCCTACTCGAAGCCGCGCGCCAGTCCTTGCGCCTGCTCGAACAGGACCCGCTCGCGCCGCGCCGGCGTGTGGTGCTCGCGGCCGACGTCCCGGACGGCAGCGTCGCACCGGCGCCCGACCTCAACCGCGCCACGGTCCGTCTCGGCGCGGTGATCCCGCTGACCGACGTGGTGTCCGTGCACGTGGACGCGCCCGAGGCGGCCGACGACGTCGGCGCCGGGGTGGCCGCCGTCGTGGCGGCCGACCTGGGGGACGAGGACGCCAGGTTCGTGGTCGACGGCGTGGAGGACCACGAGCTGCTGTGGTACGCGGTGCAGGAGATCCCCGACCTGCTCCACGGTGACGAGCACGGCTGAGTCGGCTGGGATGGCTGGTCGGCTGGGTGGGGGCGCCGCAGGCGGCGCCCCCACGGGTTCGGCTGAGGCCGCTCCGGAATGCCGCAAAACACCGATACCAATGGGATAACAGGCCCTAAGGCCTGCTCGTACCGTGTCACCATGGCGGTGAACTCGCCAACGCTGCCGAGACCCGGAGCACCCTGCCATGGACGCTGTGACCCACGTTCCCGCACCACGCAACGAGCCCCAGCACCAGTACTCCCCGGGGACCCCTGAGCGGTCCCGGATCGAGGGCAAGCTCAAGGAACTCGGGTCGGAGCGCGTCGAGCTCACCATGACGATCGGCGGAGACCGCCGGCTGGGCTCGGGTGAGCCCATCGACGTGGTGCAGCCGCACAACCACCGCTCGGTGCTCGGCACCATGGGCAACGCCACCCAGGACGACGCCCGTAAGGCGCTCGCGGCGGCGAGGGACGCCGCGCCCGGCTGGCGGGCGACGCCCTTCGACGAGCGTGCCGCAGTCTTGCTCAAGGCGGCCGACCTGCTCGCGGGACCGTGGCGCGACACCGTCAACGCGGCGACGATGCTCGGCCAGTCGAAGACGGTGTACCAGGCCGAGATCGACGCCGCGTGCGAGCTCATCGACTTCTGGCGGTTCAACGTCAGCTACGCCCGCCAGATCGTGGAGCAGCAGCCGATCTCCGTGCCCGGGGTGTGGAACCGGATGGACTGGCGGCCGCTCGAGGGGTTCGTGTACGCGATCACGCCGTTCAACTTCACCGCCATCGCGGGCAACCTGCCGACCGCCCCCGCCCTGATGGGCAACGTGGTGGTCTGGAAGCCCTCGCCCACCCAGCAGCTCTCCGCGCACTACACGATGCGCCTGCTCGAGGAGGCCGGGCTGCCGCCGGGCGTCATCACGATGGTGACCGGCGACGGCACACGGGTCTCCGAGGTCGCGATGCGTGACCCCGATCTCGCCGGGCTGCACTTCACCGGGTCGGTGCCGACCTTCCAGTACCTGTGGCGCACCATCGGCGAGAACATCGGGGGCTACCGGTCCTACCCACGCGTCGTCGGCGAGACGGGTGGCAAGGACTTCGTGGTCGCCCATCCCTCCGCGGACCTTGACGTGCTACGCGTGGCGCTGATCCGCGGGGCGTATGAGTACCAGGGGCAGAAGTGCTCGGCGGCCTCGCGGGCCTACCTCCCGCGCTCGCTGTGGCAGCGGCTGCGCGACGATCTCAGCTCAGAGATCGAAGCGCTGCCGATGGGCGACGTGACCGATCTGTCGAACTTCCTCGGCGCGGTCATCGACGACCGGGCGTTCGCCCGGCTGTCGGGCCTGCTCGACCGGGTGCGCGGCGATGACGCGGTCGAGGTGCTCGCGGGCGGCAGCGCCGAGGGCAGTGCGGGCTACTTCGTCCGCCCGACACTGGTCACCTGCACCGACCCGGAGCACGAGGTGTTCCGCACCGAGTACTTCGGGCCCTTCCTCGCGGTGCACGTCTACGACGACGCCGACTTCTCGAGCGTCGTGCGGCAGGCGGCCGACGTCGCTCCCTACGCTCTGACGGGCGCGGTCATCGCGCGCGACCGGGCGGCGGTGACGGAGGCCAGCGCGGCGCTGCGGTACTCAGCCGGCAACTTCTACGTCAACGACAAGCCGACCGGGTCGGTCGTGGGCCAGCAGCCGTTCGGGGGTGCCAGGGCCAGCGGTACCAATGACAAGGCGGGGTCGATGCAGAACCTGCTGCGCTGGACCAGCCCCCGGACGATCAAGGAGACGTTCGCCGCCGCCACCGACTGGCGCTACCCGCACATGGGCTGATGCGAAGCCCCGACGCGACAGTCATGCCAAGATCGACAGGGCGGGTGCCGCCTGTCCGGACGGGCCGAGGGTGGCTGCCACTGGCGGTAGCCTGGCGCCGTGACGGGTTCTGCCTCGGGATCCCACCCTCTTGCCCGGAGCTTCGGCGAGGAGGGTGGCCGGCTCACCTACGGCGGCTACCTCCGCCTTCCTGAGCTGCTCTCCCAGCAGGTGATGCTGTCCGACCCGCCGGCCCACGACGAGCTGCTGTTCATCACCATCCACCAGGTCTACGAGCTGTGGTTCGGCCAGCTCCTGCACGAGCTCACCGCCGCCCGCGACGCGATGTCGGGCGGCCGGCTGTGGTGGGCCCGCCACCTGCTCGGCAGGGTCGACATCATCGAGCAGGTGCTCATCGCGCAGATCGGCGTCCTGGAGACGATGACCCCGCAGGACTTCCTGGCATTCCGGTCACTGCTGGCTCCCGCCAGCGGCTTCCAGTCCGTACAGTTCCGTGAGGTGGAGTTCCTCTCGGGGGCGAAGGACCCGGCGTTCCTCGACCGGTTCCGCGGGCTCACCGACGCCGAACACGAGCGGCTCACGCGCCGCCTGGACGAGCCGTCGCTGTGGGACGCCTTCCTCGAAGTGCTCGCGGCCCACGGCCTGCCCGCCGACGGTGACGAGCAGGCCCGCGACGCCATGCTCGCCGTGGCGCGGGACCGCCCGAAATACGGCGATGTCTGGGAGCTTTCCGAGGGCCTGCTCACCCACGACGAGAACGCCGCACTGTGGCGGTCCCGGCACGTGATGATGGTCGAGCGTCAGATCGGCACCAAGTCCGGCACCGGCGGCTCCACCGGAGCCCCCTATCTTCGGGGGCGTCTCGACTTGCACTATTACCCCGTGCTGTGGGACCTGCGAAGCTGGCTGTGAACGACCGCTGATGGAGCACTGATGTGGCTGTGACAGGAGCACATGCACTCGACGAGGCGAAGGCCGGCGTGCTGCGGCGCGCGGTCGAGGTCGCTGAGAGCGCCCACGCGGCGGAGGGGCTGAACAGACGCGCCCTCGAGACCTTCCTGCACCGCTACTACCGGCACGTCGCCGCGGAAGACGTGGCCGAGCGCGAGCCGGGCGACGTGTACGGCGCCGCGATGTCGCACTACCGTTTCGCGGCGACCCGCCCCCGGCAGGGCGCTCTCGTGCGGGTCTACACCCCGCGGGTCGAGGAGCACGGCTGGACCTCGGCGCACACGGTCGTCGAGGTGGTCACCGACGACATGCCGTTCCTCGTCGCCTCGGTGACCGCCGAGCTGTCCCGGCAGGCCCGCGCGATCCACCTGGTCGTGCACCCGCAGCTCGTCGTGCGGCGGGACGCCGGCGGGCGCCTCGAGCGGATCGGCGACACCTCCGATCCGGCCAAGGTGCCGCACGACGCCCTGGTCGAGTCCTGGATGCACATCGAGATCGACCGCGAGACCCAGAGCGAGGACCTCGAGCGCCTCGAAGCCGGCCTGCACCGGGTGCTCACGGATGTCCGGCACGCCGTCGAGGACTGGGGGCCGATGCGCGACGCCGCGCTGCGCATCGCGGGCGAGTTCGCCGCCCGGCCGCCCGCCCGGCTGACCGACGACCTGTCCGACGATGAGGTCTCGGAGGGCCGCGAGCTGCTCCGGTGGCTGGCCGACGGCCACTTCACCTTCCTCGGCTACCGCGAGTACGACCTCGCGACCGAGGGCGGCGAGGACGTACTGCGGGTGGTGCCCGACAGCGGCCTGGGCCTGCTGCGTTCCGACCGGCCCGCCTCGGTCTCGTTCGGGAAGCTCACCCCCGAGGCCCGGGCCCGGGCCCGGGAGCCGCGACTGCTCGTCATCACCAAGGCGAACTCCCGCTCAACGGTGCACCGCCCATCCTACCTCGACTACATCGGTGTCAAGCGGTTCGACGAGCAGGGCCGCGTGGTCGGGGAGCGGCGCTTCCTCGGCCTGCTCAGCACCGCCGCCTACACCGAGGGCGTCACCAAGGTGCCCGTCGTACGGCGCAAGGTGAGCGACGTGGTCGCCCGCTCGGGCTTCCCGCCCACGAGCCACAGCGGCAAGGCGCTCGTCGAGATCCTCGAGACCTACCCCCGCGACGAGCTGTTCCAGGTCCCCGTCGACGAGCTGCTGCCCATCGCGCTGTCCGTGCTGCACCTGCAGGAGCGCCGCAGGTTCCGGCTTTTCCTCCGCAAGGACGAGTACGGCCGGTTCTTCTCCGCGCTCGTCTACCTGCCGCGCGACCGCTACACCACGGCGGTGCGCCTGCTCCTCCAGGACCTGCTGCTCGATGAGCTCGGCGGGGCGAGCGTCGACTACACGGCGCGCAGCAGCGAGTCGGTGCTCACCCGGCTGCACTTCATCGTGCGGGTGCCCCGCGGCGAGTCGCTGCCCGACGTGGACGAGGAGCACATCGAGCGGCGGCTCGCCGAGGCCACGCGCGCGTGGGCCGACGACTTCGCCGACGCGCTGGTCGACCAGTGCGGGGAGGAGCGCGCGGCCGCCCTGCACAAGCGCTACCTCTCCGCCTTTCCCGAGGCCTACAAGGAGGACTTCCCCGCGCGTACGGCCGTCGCCGATCTCGAGCGGCTCGAGGCGCTGCCGCCCGAGGGCGGGTTCTCGATGAACCTCTACGAACCCGAAGGGGCGGCGCCGGGCGAGCGACGATTCAAGCTCTACCGGTGCGGTCCGGCGGTTTCGCTGTCCGGCGTGCTGCCGGTGCTCCAGCACATGGGCGTCGAGGTCGTCGACGAGCGGCCGTACGGGATCGAGCGCGCCGGCGGGCCGCCTGCGTGGGTGTACGACTTCGGGCTGCGCTACGAGGGGGAGCTCGCCGGCACCGAGAACGAGATCAAGGGGTTGTTCCAGGACGCTTTCGCCGCGGCGTGGTCGGGCGAGGCGGAGAGCGACGGCTTCAACGCCCTGGTGCTGCGGGCCGGCATCACGTGGCGGCAGGCCGTGGTGCTCCGGGCGTACGCGAAGTACCTCAGGCAGGGCGGCACGACCTTCAGCCAGGACTACATCGAGCAGGCCGTGACCACTCACCCGAGGCTCGCCCGGCTGCTCGTGTGCCTGTTCGAGGCCCGCTTCGGGCCCGGCCGCCAGGACGCGGGTTCGGAGATGACCGACGGGCTGGTCGAGGAGCTCGAAGGCTCGCTCGACCAGATCGCGAGCCTCGACGAGGACCGCATCCTCCGGTCGTTCCTCACCCTCGTCCGCGCGACGCTGCGCACCAACTACTTCCAGCGCGACGCGGAGGGGCGCGCCAAGCCGTACGTGTCGGTCAAGCTCGACCCGCGGGCCATCCCGGACCTTCCCGAACCCCGCCCGCGCTACGAGATCTGGGTCTACTCGCCGCGGTTCGAGGGCGTGCACCTGCGCTTCGGTCCGGTGGCCAGGGGCGGCATCCGGTGGTCGGACCGGCGTGAGGACTTCCGGACCGAGATCCTCGGCCTGGTGAAGGCCCAGATGGTGAAGAACGCCGTCATCGTCCCGGTCGGGGCGAAGGGCGGTTTCGTCGTCAAGCGGCCGCCGGAGCAGCGCGACGCTCAACTGGCCGAGGGCACGGCCTGCTACCAGATGTTCATCCGGGGGATGCTCGACATCACCGACAACCTGGTCAGCGACGGCGGCCCGCCCGCCCTCGTCCCACCGGGCGATGTCGTGCGGCACGACGGTGACGACACGTACCTGGTCGTGGCCGCCGACAAGGGCACGGCCCGGTTCAGCGACCTCGCCAACCGCATCGCGATCGACTACGGCTACTGGCTCGGCGACGCGTTCGCCTCCGGCGGATCGGCCGGCTACGACCACAAGGCGATGGGCATCACCGCCCGGGGCGCCTGGGAGTCGGTGAAGCGCCACTTCCGCGAGCTCGGCCACGACACGCAGCGCACGGACTTCACCGTGGTCGGCATCGGCGACATGTCAGGGGACGTCTTCGGCAACGGCATGCTGCTGTCCCGGCACATCCGGCTGGTCGCGGCGTTCGACCACCGGCACGTGTTCATCGACCCCGACCCCGACGCCGAGCGCTCGTACTCCGAACGCCGCCGCCTCTACGGGCTGGCGCGCTGTACGTGGGGCGACTACGGCACCGGGGCCGTCTCGGAGGGCGGCGGGGTGTACCCGCGGACCGCGAAGTCGATCCCGCTCACGCCACAGGCCCGCCGCGCCCTCGGCATCGACCAGGACGTCACCGCGATGACCCCGTCGGAGGTCATCCGGGCCATCCTGCGGGCCCCCGTCGACCTGCTGTGGAACGGCGGCATCGGCACCTACGTGAAGGCCGAGACGGAGAGCCACGCCGACGTCGGCGACAAGACCAACGACGCGGTGCGCATCGACGCCGCCCAGCTGCGCGCGCGGGTCGTCGGTGAGGGAGGCAACCTGGGCTTCACCCAACCGGGCCGCATCGAGTACGCCCTCGCGGGTGGGCGCATCAACACCGACGCGATCGACAACTCCGCCGGCGTCGACACCTCCGACCACGAGGTGAACATCAAGATCCTGCTCAACCGCGCCGTGAGCAACGGCGACCTGCCGGTCGAGCAGCGCAACGAGCTGCTCGCGGGCATGACCGACGAGGTCGCCGAGCTGGTGCTGCGCGACAACTACGCGCAGAACGTCGCGCTGGCCAGCGCGGTCGCGCAGGCGCCGGCCCTGCTCAACGTGCACGCGCGCTACCTGCGCCGCCTCGAACGGGACGGCCACCTCGACCGTGGGCTGGAGTGCCTGCCGCGCGAGCGGCAGATCAACGAGCGGCGGCAGGCCGGTCTGGGCCTGACCCAGCCGGAGTTCGCGGTGCTCCTGGCGTACACGAAGATCACGCTCGCGGCCGAGCTGATCGACTCCGATCTGCCGGACGACCCCGTGCTGCGCTCGGAGCTGTACGAGTACTTCCCGACACCGCTGCGGGAGCGCTTCCGCGAAGACGTCGACGTGCACCCCCTGCGCGCCGAGATCACGACGACCTGCCTGGTCAACCGCCTCGTCGACACCGCGGGCACGACGTTCGTGTTCCGGCTGGGGGAGGAGACCGGTGCCGCGGTCCCCGACATCGTGCGCGCGCACACCGCCGCGCGCGTCATCTACGACCTGGATGCCCACTGGAGACGCGTCGGGGCGCTGGACAACGTCGTCGACCCCGAGGTGCAGACTCGGATGTGGCTGGAGGGGCGGCGCCTCACCGAGCGCGCCGCACGCTGGTTCCTGAACCACCGCAAGCCGCCGTTCGACATCGAGGCCGAGATCAGCTTCTTCCGCGAGGGCGTGGCCGACGTGGTGTCGCACCTGCCGAAGCTGCTGCGCGGGGACGGCCTCGCGTACCTGGAGCGCACCCAGGAGGAGCTGGCCGACCGGGGCGTGCCGCACGAGCTCGCCACCGCGGTTTCCGGCATGCTGGCGGCTTACCCCGCGCTGGACATCGTCGAGGTCGCCCGCGACTCCGGGCGGGGGGTGATCGAGGTGGCCGAGGTCTACTTCGACCTGGCCGCCCGGCTGCAGCTCACGCAGCTGCTCAGGCGGATCATCGCGCTGCCCCGGGTCGACCGGTGGACGTCGCTCGCACGCGCCTCGCTGCGTGACGACCTCTACGACGCCCACGCGGGCCTCACCTTCGACGTCCTCGCCACCGCCGGGCCCGACGCCGCACCGGAGGAAAGGTTTGCCAGGTGGCAGGCACGCAATGCCGCGGCGGCGGCGCGCGCCCAGCAGACCATCGACGACATCCTGGCGGGCGACAGCGTGGACCTGGCCGGCCTTTCGGTCGCCGTACGCGTGATCCGGACGATGCTGCGCTCCAGCAGCCTCGCGTAGCGGGCGCCTGACGACCCGCGGCCCTCGTTGCGCCCGGGGTCAGCGCCGGACGCCGAGGTCGCGGAGGATCCGCCGGGCGGCGTTGTGCCCGGCTGCGCCGATGACCGAACCCCCGGGGTGGCAGCCGGCGCTGCCGGCGTAGAGGCCGTCCACACCCGTTGCGTAGGGCATCCGGTCGGCGAAGGCGACGGTGTTGTCGACGTGGTGGATGTGGCCGTGGGAGATGCCGAAGTGCCGCGCGATGCCGGGCGGCGGCAGCGGGAACACGTCCGCGACGAGCTCGCGGGTGCCCGGGGCGAAGCGCTCGCAGATGCCGAGCAGCGCCTCGACGTAGCGGTCGAGCTCGGACTCCCAGGACGAGCCCGCGACCTCGTACGGCACGGACTGCACGAACAGCGCCGACGAGTGGTGGCCCGCCGGGTCCATCAGCGACGGGTCGACCGTGGTGTGGATGTACCACTCGATCGTGGGCCAGTCCGGCAGCCTGCCCGCCTCGACGTCGGCCCACATGCGGCGCACGGCATCGAGGGGCCGGTCGGTCTGCGGGAGCAGGTGGATGGTCGATCCGTGCGGGGCCGGGGCGCCCTCGGGCAGGCAGCTGAACCGCGGCAGGCCGCGGAGCGCCAGGTTGACCTTGAGGGTCGAGCCGGGGCGGCGGATCCGGTCCAGGCGCGTTACCAGGTCGGGCGGCAGCCGGTCGCGGCCCGCGAGCTCGGCGAGGCGGAAGGGGTCGCAGGCCCCCAGCACGACCCGCGCCCGGAGCTCGTGCCCGTCGGCCAGCGCCACCCCCGAGACGGCTCCGGCCTCGAGTGTCACGGCCGTGACCGGCGTGCCGGTTACCAGCCGGGCTCCGGCGCGTTTCGCGGCCTCGCCGAGCCGCGTGCTTACGGTACCCATCCCGCCCCGTACAATCATCCACGTCCCGTCGCTGCCGGGCAGGCGGCACATGTTGTGGGCGAGAAAGTTGTGGCCGGACCCTGGAGTGTCGGGCCCGGCGGAGAGCCCGGACAGCCCGTCGGTCACGACGTACATCGCGGTGAGCAGCTCGGAGGCGAACCCGAAGCGCGCGAGGTAGTCGGCGACCGACCCCCGGCACAGGCCGACGAAGACCTCCCGCAGCGCCGGGCGCACGTAGCGCTCCGCAGTGTCCTCCACGGACAGCGGCTCGGCCAGCCAGGCCGGGGCGAGGTCCTCGCGCAGGGCGCCGAGCTCGCCCTGCAGCGCCTGGTCGGCCTCCCAGTCGCCGGGGGAGAAGAACGTGCGGATCTGGTCGCGGGTCGCCGCCCGGTCGGAGCCGAACAGCAGGTACGCCGGCCCGGTGGTCGGCAGGAAGTAGTGCGGGTCGCGCCGCAGCACGGGGATGTCGACGCCGAGCAGCCGGATGAGCTCGGGGGGCATCAGCCCCAGCAGGTAGGCCCCGGTCGATTGGGACAGGTCGGGCACCGCGGCGAACGGCTGCTCGGTGCGGGCCGCACCACCCACCTGCCCGGCCGCCTCGAGCACGACCACGTCGAGTCCGGCGCGGGCCAGCAGGGTGGCAGCGACCAGCCCGTTGTGGCCGCCGCCGACGACGACCACGTCGGCGCGGTCGGGGGGTTGCGCGGTCATCGCCACGACCCTATCGACTCATAGCGTCGCGGCCGGGGTGGCGGGACCACGTGATTGGCTCGGCATGGCCCGGTAGGACATAATTGTGACCATGACGACGGTTCCGATCGCCGAGGTCAAGCGTCACCTGTCCGAGCTGGTCACCCGGGTGCAGCGGCAGCACGAGCGGGTGACGGTGACCCGTAACGGCCGCCCCGCGGCTGCGCTGGTGTCCCTGGACGACCTGGAGAGCCTGGAGACCACCATCGAGGTGCTGTCCGACCCCGAGGCGATGGCTCGCATTCGGGAGGCTGAGGCCGCCGTCGCCCGCGGAGAAACAGTCGACGCCGCCACCATCCAGGCCGACCTCGCAGCCCGCCGCGCCAGCGCGTGAGCCCGGGCCGCTACCGAGTGGAGTTCACCCCACCCGCCCGCCGGGCGCTCGCGGTCCGATGGCCCGAGAAGGTCGCCACAGCAGCCGCTGAGTTCTGCCTCCAGCCCCTGGCCGACAACCCCTACCGGGTCGGCACACCCCTCCACGGCGAACTCACCGGCTGTCATGGCGCCAGACGCGGCGGCTACCGCGTCATCTACCGCATCGACGACGCCACGCAGACCCTCTACATTCTTGACATCGCCCACCGCGGCGACGCGTACCGGGCCCGCTGACCCACCCCAAGGCGCCCGAGTGACCTGCGAAAGACCCCGTTCCGCCTGTGACGATGGCCGTCGCTGGCTCGATCAAGCCGACGTCGGTGGGTCGGCCGTTACCGCAGGCGCAGCGGGCTGACCGCGACTCAGCCGATGTCAGCGCCCGGGTCGAGCGTGGGGGCGTCCACGGGCACGGTCTGCGGGTACTTCAGGCCCGTGCCGGTGTTCAGCAGCACCACGCGGTCGGCCTCGGAAAGCCAGCCGTCCGCGCGGAGCCGCCGCACCGCGGTGAGCCCGGCGGCTCCCTCGGGGCAGGCGAAGAGCCCCTCGTCGCGCGCGCACTGCGCCTGGTCGGCGAGCAGCGCCTCGTCGTCGACGGCGATGGCGCAGCCTCCCGACTCGTACAGGGCGTCGAGGATGAGGGTGTCGCCCAGCGGCTTGGGCACGGTGAGACCGAACGCGACCGTACGGGCGTCCGGCCACGGCTTGGTGGTGCGCTCGCCGCCGGTGAAGGCCTCGACGACCGGGGCGCACCCGGACGCCTGGACTGCCACCAGGCGGGGCGGGGTTCCCGAGATCCAGCCGAGGGCCAGCAGCTCGGACACCGCCTTGTGGATCCCGATGAGGCCGACCCCGCCTCCGGTGGGGTAGACGACGACATCGGGCAGCCGCCAGCCGAGCTGTTCGACGATCTCGAAGCCCATCGTCTTCTTGCCTTCCAGCCGGTAAGGCTCCTTGAGGGTGGACACCTCCTGGTAACCCGCACGGTTGGTGAGCGCGTCCGCGACCAGCCGGCCGGCGTCCCCGATGAGGCCTCGGACCAGGTAGAGCTCGGCCCCCGCCAACTGGCACTCAGCCCGGTTGATCTCAGGTGCGTCCACCGGCATGGTGATCAGGCTGCGCAGCCCTGCCCGGGCGGCGTAGGCGGCCCAGGCGGCGCCCGCGTTCCCGTTGGTCGGCAT
>JBOHCZ010000164.1:0-4069 GCA_050699195.1 Streptomycetales bacterium | reverse complement strand
CGCCGACACTTGTGCCGCGCGTTCGGCACCCGTCGTCGTCTCGGCGATGATGCGGCGCTCCTCGTCGGGCGTCGGATACCCGATCACCACGTTGAACAGGAACCGGTCGAGTTGCGCCTCCGGCAGCGGGTACGTGCCCTCGTACTCCACCGGGTTCTGCGTCGCGACGACGAGGAACGGATCCGGCAGGGGCCGCCGCTCGCCCTCGACGGTGACCTGCCGCTCCTCCATCGCCTCGAGCAGCGCCGCCTGCGTCTTGGGCGGCGTCCGGTTGATCTCGTCGGCGAGGAGCAGGTTGGTGAAGACCGGTCCCTCGCGGAACGAGAAGGCCGAGCTGCGGGCGTCGTAGACCAGCGAGCCGGTCACGTCGCCCGGCATCAGGTCAGGGGTGAACTGCACCCGCTTGCTCTGCAGCGCGAGGGTTGCCGCGAGGGTCCTGACCAGGAGAGTCTTCGCGACTCCCGGAACGCCTTCGAGCAGCACGTGCCCCCGGCAGAGCAGGGCGATCACCAGACCGGTGACGGCGGCGTCCTGGCCCACGACCGCCTTGGCGACCTCCTGGCGGATGGCGTCGAGTGCCCGGCGGGCGCGTTCGGCATCCGCCGCTCCCGGCGGGGCCTCCGCGGAGCCTGCGGTGGCCGTGGCGGCTCCGGGACGCTCTGCCGGGCGCTCCATCGGGTTGTCGGTCACGAGGCGCGTACCTCTCTTTCGAGTACGTCGAGGTCGTCGGCGAGCCGGGCCAGCGCCGAATCATCGCCGGGCACCGCACCGTACAGCAGCGCGGCCACCGCCGGCTCGGGTCGCCCGGTGCGCGCCGCCAGCGCGTCGACGACCGCGGGAGCGTGTGCTTGGCGGGGTAGCCCGACCAGCGGGACGACGCGGGCGAGCGTCGCGGCGCGCAGCGCACCGGCGGCCCGGCCACGTGCCCGCCCCCGCCGGTAGAGCCGGGCCAGGCCTTCGACCGTCTCGGCGGAGCGTACGACCACCGGGAGCGGCTCCATGACGATCGGGCCGAGCCGGCGCGTCCGCCACAGGGCGAGCAGCGCGACCCCGACGACGACCTGGAGGAAGGCCCACTTCCAGGCGGCCGGGATGAGCTGCTCGAATGACCTGTCCGGAGTCCTCGATGCGTCGGCGAGCGAGGGAAGGTACCACACCAGATGCGGGCGCTCGCCGAGCAGCCGCAGCGTCAGGGCGGCGTTGCCGAGGTCGGCGAGCCGCCGGTTGGTGAACGGTCCCGCCGTGCCCACGACGACGGTCCGTCGGCCGGCCTCCTCGAGCACCAGAAGCGACGGTCGCCCGTCGACGGGATAGCAGCGGCGCACGCTCCCCCCGGCCCCCTTCTCGGTGCTGTAGAGGGTACCGCCCAGGTGCGCCTCCCCAGCGCGCTGCGCCGCCGAGGCCCGACATGCGGGCGCGTGCGGCGCCACGGCCGCTTCGCCGGAGGCTTCGAGCCCGGGGGCGAGCACCTCGAGCGCGTCCGACGTGGGCGCGACCACGACGATGTGCCGGTACGCACGGGCGACGGCTTCGAGCTGCTGCCTCTGGAGGAGATGGGGGAAGGGGACGAACAGCGTGCTCTCGCCCCCGGCCCCGGCGGACGCCGCCGCCGTCGTGTGGACGACGTCGACCTGTACCCCTTGGTCGTCGAGCAGCCGGGCCAGCGCCCGGCTGCCGGACGGGTCGACGGCCCGCGGGTCGAGGAGCCCGCGCCTGCTCTGGCTCTGCAGGTAACCGATCGACGCACCGACGAGCAGCACGACGAGCGCGACGGCGAGCGGCCCCCGAACGGCGCGCCAGACCTGGCGGGACGTCGGGTCGGTGGACGAGGCCGGTGCGGGGGTGGCGGTGCCGCTCATGGTGCCGCTCATGGTGCCGGTCCCGGTGGGAGTCACCGCCCGCTCCCCGCCCCCACGGCAGCCGGCCGGGCCCGGCTCACCCGCGTGTCGAGGTCGCGGAGCTTGCCGTCCATCTCCGGGGTCGCCTCGCGGGCGCCGTACCAGACGTCGTCGAAGATCCGCGCGGCCTCACCCAGCTCGGCGGCGTACCCGGGCAGCACCCGCCCTGCCTCGGAGGCGGCCTCGTCCGCGGTACGGCCCGGCTCGGGATCGAGCAGCCCGCGCTGTTCGAGCTCCCGGATGATCGCGCGCAGCCGCTCCCTGACGGCCTCGGCCCAATGCTCCTGCGCGCGGAACCGATCGGCGCGTTCCCGGTGTTCGGCGGCGGTCGCCGCCCGCGCGGCGAACAGCGACCGCTCGGCCGCGCCCCGGCCGGCGAGGGGGCCGACCTTGAGCCGTACCGCGATCGCCGCGACGACGAGCAGCACCGCCAGGACGGCGAGTCCCACGTAGCCGGTGGTGTGCGAGCCGACGACATCCCTGAGCAGCTCGTCGAGCCGTTCGAGCACCCACTGAACGCCCTGCTGGAGCGGGCTCGGGTCGTCCTGGTGGTAGATCGGGCTGGACAGCTCGCGCCGTGCGGCGTCGCGGGCTCCGTCCCGGGTCAGGTCGACGGGGACGTCTCGCGGCAGCACCGCACACCCCCTAGCGGCCGGGCAGGGTGACGCCGGCGGCCCGGGCAAGCTCGAGGTCGAGGGCCTCGCGACGGATCCGCTGGTCGACGTAGAGCAGCACGCCGACCCCCGCGCCGAAGGGGTAGGTGATGGTGCCGGCGATGATGCCGCCGATCGCGGCGACGCACAGCGCAAGCAGGGTGGGCGCGGCGGGTGGGGCACCCGCGCTCGTGAAGAAGTCCGGTCCCATGCCGAGGTACGCGAACGGCGTCACGATGATCGTGGCGATCAGCTGCGCGATCAGCCCGGCGAGCAGCAGGATGCCGAAGACCCGCCACCAGCTGCCCCGCACCAGCCGACGCGACCGGCCCAGGGATTTACCGATCGGCTGTCTCTCGAGCACCAGTGCTGGGGTGGCGAGCGCGAGTGTGTAGTACAGGTAGATCGCGGCGAGAACGCCTGCGATCCCCCCGAGCACGAGGAGCGTGACGACGGCCGCCTCCGGCGCACCGGCGAGCGCGGCGATGAGGCCGGGCAGGAAGCCCGCGAGGACGGCGCCGGCGATGATCAGCAGGGTGAGCAGCGCCAGCCCGGCGAGGCGGAGCAGGAGGGGGCGTACCTCCGTCCACGCCCGGCCCACCGCGACGGGCTGCCCGAGCACCCCCCTGCTCACGATCACGGTGAGCATGCCGGTGAGGACGAGCAGCGCCAGCAGGGTGACGACGCCCCCGGCCCCGGCTGCCGTCAACGAGCCGGCGAACAGGGCGCTGATCTCCGAGAAGGACGCCGGTTCCTCGAGCGTCGGGTCGAGCGTCACCTCCTGGTACAACAGCCACTGCATGATCACCCGGAGGGCCTGGGCGATCGTGACGACGATGGCGGACAGCCCGAGCATCGCCCTGGGATAGGCGCGCATGCACGAGATCGCGCCGTCGAGGATCTCCCCGACGCCGAGCGGGCGCAGCGGGACGATGCCGGGCTTGACCTCGGGCGGCGGCGGCTGCCCCCACTGCCACCCCTCCTGCTGCTTCCCCTCCGGCTGCCCCCACCCGGGAGGAGGCCCGTGCGGCGGTGGCTGCTGTTGGGACCATCCGGGCGGTACATCCCGTGGGGGTCCCTGCTGACCGGGCGAACTCCAGCCCGGAGTATCGGTCATCGACTGTTGCCCCCAACATCCCGCTACACGGTTCGCATACGGTGTCGCATACGGTGTCGCACACGCTGTTGTCGCAAGTCCTCACGGTAATCGTGCCATGGTCGGCGGCTGCGCCGGACACCCGGCGGTCCAGTCCGCCGCAAGTACCGCGTGCACCCCGGCGCCATGCAGGCGTGCCATGCAGCGGGGCCGGGGGTGACACTGGTCCCGTGAAGACACCGCCGGTGCCCCTCCGGTGGGTCCCGCCCCCACGCGGGCCCGCCGTGGTCCTGCTGGACCAGACCCGGCTCCCGGACCAGGAGGCCGAGCTCGTCTGCCGCGGCGTGCCCGATCTCGTCGACGCGATCCGCCGCCTCGCGGTGCGGGGGGCGCCGCTGCTCGGCATCGCCGGAGCTTACGGG
>JBOHCZ010000163.1:0-5354 GCA_050699195.1 Streptomycetales bacterium | reverse complement strand
GCGTCGACACCGACACGCCCGCCACCACACCACCGACGACGCAACACCCAAAGGTGGCACCCCCGACGGCCAACGGGGGTGCCACCCCACCATGCCCACTTGACAAACCGCCCTACATATCAGGGCGGGTGCCGGCCGGACAGCGGGTTGGGAACCCGGCCGTGGACCGCGGCATGCGGGCGCTCTGGAAGGTCGCGGTAGCCGTCGAGCAGCAGGCGGTTGCGGTTCAGGCAGAGCCGGTCGAGCTGGGGTGCGAGCAGCTCGAACCACCCGAATCTCTCCGCGAGATCCGGGAAACGTCGCTGGTAGGCGAGCACCTCGGCGCGCACCATCGACCAGAAGTCGGACTCCGGCACCATCAGATGGTCGGCCGCGAGCGGCGCGAGGTAGCGGTACACGCCGGCGAACAGCCCGCTCTGGATGAACTGCGGGAGGAACCCGGGGGGCTCGCGAAGCAGGACGGCCGACACATCCGGCGGCATCCCCTGGAGCTCGGGCAGCGGCTTCCCCGAGACGTTCACGTCGTCGACGAAATCCTTCACCGCGAGCCGCGACGGCGCCTCCGAGGCGTCGAAGACGATGATGGCGTTCTCGCCGTGCGGGCTGAACACCACGCCGTAGCGGTACAGGAAGTGCAGCAACGGCGGCAGCATGACGGCGAACAGCCGCCGCAGCCACTCCCGCGCCGCCAACCCGGAACGCTCCACGAGCTCGGTGACCAGCGCCCGCCCCGAACCGTCGACGTGCAGCAGCGCTGCGAGGGTGCGGGCACGCTCACCCGGGTCCAGGGCGGCGGCGATGGGCTCCCGCCAGATCGCGCCGAGCAGCTCGCGGTACTGGTACGGCACGCCGCGCAGCTCCTCGAGCACCGGGTGGCGCACCGTCACCGACGCCACCTCGCCGAGCAGCACGACGCGGGTGTCGTCGCGCAGGAACGGGTCGGCGTCGCGGATGCCGAGCACCCACGACGTCACCGCGGGTGCCGCGAGCGTCCGATCCGTCGGTAGGCCGCGCCAGACGAGCGTGTTGAGCACGGAAAGCGGGAGCTTGACGTGCCTGCGGTACGGCGTGTCGACGTTGGTGAACGTCCGGATGGACTGCTGGGCGAGGTGGCGGTCCGGGGCCTCGCCGAGCGGCACGATCCGCTGCGCCGCCACGTCCCCCGCGAACAGTGGGACGACGACCTCGTCCCACTGCCAAGGATGGATCGGCAGCCACCGGTAGTCCCCCGCGGCCAGCCCCCGGCCGGCGAGGGTGTCGGTGAACCGCCGGCGGGTCCCGGCGTCGAGTTCCTGCGCCAGCAGGCGCGCGGCGGGCAGCCCGTCGACGGCGCGATAGGCGGCCAGCGATCGGTGCACCGCCGCCCACGGCAGCCGGACCGGCCGCCTGGCCTCGGGCGCGTAGCGTACGGCGTCGGAGGCCGCGAACCCCATGCGGCCCTTGTTCGGCACGATCCAGGGGTGACCGCTCTGGTGGCCCTCCAGCTCGGCGTAGGGCAGGTCGGCGAGCTCGGCCGCCGAGCGGCCGGACGAGAGCAGCCGGGTGTCGGCGATGAGGGTGGCGGTGAGCTCCCGCACCAGGTGCCCGGCGGTGTCGCCGGACAGGCCCAGCGCCTCGTGCCCGTCCAGCACGAGCTGCAGCGGGTCGGTGGCCTCCTCGGCCTCGCCACCGCCTGGCGCGCCCACGGCGTAGCGGCGGACCGAGCCGGCGCGCACCCTCCAGTGCCCGAACGCCCCCCGGCGCGCGCGGAACCGGTACGTCACGCCGCCCGGGAGGTCGACACGGTACGCGCCGCCGCCTTCTGCGGCAGGCCTGAGCAGCTCCTCGTACGCAAACTCGCCGAGCATCTTGGCGATCATCGCGCGCCCGGCACGCCGCCAGCTCCCGGCGGTGAGCTCAGCGGGTACGGGCAGGGACACGGGGCTCCTCCCGTGCGGTCTGCGCGGCCGGACCGGTGCCCGGGTCAGCGGGTGCGCCAGGCACGCCGAAGGTCGTGAACGCGGTGCGCCGCGGCAGCGGGTACGCGGACCTGCCGGTGACCGCGTTGAGGATGACCGCGGCACGGTAGGCGCCGAGGCCGAGGTCGGGAGCGCCGACCCCGTGGGTGTGCAGCTCGGCGTTCTGCACGTAAAGGCCCGCGGCGACGCCGGGGGCCAGCGCCGCCCGGTAGTCCCCGTCCACCTGGTAGCGGCCGTGCGGATCCCACCGGATCAGGTGAGCCATGGGGGCGAGGAAGGCCGGGCGCCGGGGGACGTACCCGGTGGCGAGCACCACCCGGTCGGTGCTCACCGTGAACGGGGCCCCCAACCCGGTGTGGCGGCAGCGCAGCGTGAGCCGCCCGCCCCGGCCGCCCCCCCGGTCGATGCGGTCGACCGAGACGCCCGGTGCCAGGACGGCGTCCGGCCACGCCCCGCCGATGCCGCGCTCGTAGAGCAGGTCGTGGATGGCGGCGATGGTGTCGGCGCTGATCGCCTTGTAGAGCTGCCACTGCGCGGGGAGCAGGCGCTCCCGGGTTGCGGCGGGCAGCCCCCGGAAGTGCCGCACGTAGTCAGGTGTGAACTGCTCCAGGCCGAGCTTGGAGTACTCCATGGGAGTGAACGCGGGGGAACGGCTCAGCCAGCGCAGCGCCCAGCCCTCCGCCTCCTGGGCACGCAGCAGGTCGAGGAACACCTCGGCGCCCGACTGTCCCGCCCCGACGACGGTGACGTCCCGGGCGCCCTGCAGCGCCGCCCGGCGGCCCAGGTAGCCGGCGGCGTGGAAGACGTCGGGCCCGAGGGCCGCCTGCAGCTCGGTGGGGACGGCGGGCTCGGTGCCGATCCCGAGGACGACGTTGCGGGCGGCCACCCGCTGGTACGACGCCTCCGCGTCGCCGCGCCGGTCCGCGTACTCCACGATGAACACCTCGTCGGTGCCGTCCCAGCGCACCGCCGAGACACCGGCGCCGAACCGGCACGAGGCCAGTGCCGCCGCGACCCAGCGGCAGTAATGGTCGTACTCGCGGCGCGGCACGTGGAACCGCTCGGAGAGGTAGAACGGGAACAGCCGGTCGTGGGCCCGCAGGTAGGACAGGAACGACCAGGGGTTCGTGGGATCGGCCAGCGTCACCAGATCGGCGAGGAAGGGCACCTGCAGCGACGTGCCCTCCAGCAGCAGCCCGGGGTGCCAGGAGAACTCCGGCTTCTCCTCCAGGAACAGCGCGCTGAGCCCGTCGACGCGCTCGGCCAGCGCTGCGAGGGCCAGGTTGAACGGCCCGATGCCGACACCGACGAGATCGTAGGTCCTCACCTGGTGCTGCCCTTCCGGTCGTGTGGTGGGTCGTCTGGTAGGTCGTCCGGTGGGTCGGGGTGCCGGTCGCGCACCATGAGCGCCGCCCGCTTGCGGGGCAGGTCGATGTCAGCGGCCCTGCGGAAGCCGGCCCGCCCGAACGCCCGGACCGAGGCGACGTTGCGGACGTCGGGCTCGGCGACGACGCGGGTCGCCTGCGGGCATGAGGCGAGCTGCCAGCCCGACACCGCGTGCAGCAGGACCGCTCCAAGACCCCGGCCGCGCGCGTGCGGGGGCCCGAGCAGCAGGTGGACCCCGGCGTCGAAGGGGCGGGCGGGGTAGTGCGCTGCGAGCGGGTCGAGGTCGGCGCGGTAGAGCTCGAAGTAGCTCATCGGTGCGCCGTCCAGGCTGCCCAGGTAGGGCTCCAGGTACGGGGGGCGGCCCGCGCTGCCGATGCGGTCGCAGAGGTAGCCGGCGATGCGCTGGCGCGACACGGCGAGCTCCCAGAACCTCGCGACGACCGGGTCGTTCATCCAGGCGTACAGCAGGTCGAGGTCGCGTTCTGGCTCGACGGGGTGCAGGGCGAAGACCCCGGCGGACACCGCCGCACACATGACGGTGCTCCCGCGGCACGCCTCTCCCGTCACGACTTCCGTCACGGCTCCCTTCGCGGCCCGACCTCGGCGAGCGGGTTGGGCACGTCCACGTACACCGACTGCGTTTCGAGCGGGCCGACGAGCTCGTCGAGGCCTGCCACGCGGGTGAGCAAGTTGGCCTTGCAGCGCAGGGTGGGGCGGTCGAGCAGGGTCGTGACGACGCCCGGGCGCGGGATGTGCGCCCAGGCGAGGCGGGCGTCGAGGCGGGCCAGCACCCGCCGGGCCGCACCGAGCAGCGCCCGCTCGTCGGCGAGCCCCTGCGAGCCGAACGCTCCGACCAGGCCAAGCAGGTTGTTGATCCCCAGGTAGTAGCCGAGCCGCTCGTCGACGACCGCGTCCTCGCAGATCGACTCGCCACCCTTGCCCACTCCGGGCAGCCACGCCGCGAGATCGTCGGCCCGCGACGCGGCGATGTAGTACCCCTGGTTATCGCGGTAGCGCCCGCCGGCCGGCCAGCCGTCGGCGCCGAACACCACGAGGGTGTTCTGCTGGTGCGCCTCCAGCGCGAGGCCGTGCGCCGCGTAGAGCCAGACGACCGGCACGACGACCGTCTCCAGGTAGCGGGTGAACCATTCGGCGGCGACGTCGCCCACCGCACGGCCGGTGCGGCGGGCCAGCCCGTGGACGACGCGGGCGAGGCCGGAGTGGCCGTCGGGGCGGTCCGGCCGTTCCGCGACGAGGCCGGCGACACATGCCACGTCGTCGTGCGGACCGAAGGGGTTGTCCCGCAGGACGACCTCGAGCCCGCTCTCCTCGACGTCCCCGGGCGCGTCGACCGCCAGCCACGCCGGGTCGCGGACGATGTCGAACCCGGGATGGGCGGCCTGCAGCGCGGCCCCTAGGCCGGCGTCGAGCAGCCGGTGGATCTCCAGGCCACGACGCAGCTCCTTGCGCAGGTTCTCGCGCCGGGAATTGGTGATGCGCAGCGCGAGCGAGAGCTTGACCATGACAGGTGCGCCGGGCCGGTAACCGGTACGCAGCGATGACGTGGGGTGCCAGGCCGGCCCTGCCTGGCCGAGGTCGTGTAGCCGCCCGGCCCCGACCAGGCCCCGAATGGCGGGCCGGGTCACCAGGTCACGGGCCTGCCAGGGGTGCGCGGGCACCAGTACCGTTCCCAGCGGTGCCGCCAGGGCGCCGCCGGCCAGGCCTGCGACGACGTCCTCGGCCGGGACGTCCAGGGTGCCGGCAGGGCCGCGCAGCGCGCTGTCGGACGACACGACCGAGCGGTGGGCGGCGAACCAGTGCAGCGGGAACGCCCCGCGCAGCTCTGGGGAGTACGCGGCGGCCTCGGCGGCGGTGAGCCCGGCGCGGCTCTTGGGGGCGGGGTGCAGCGGATGACCGGTGAGCAGCGCCTGCTCGGCGGCCAGGAAGGGCGTCGTGCTCGGCGGTTCCTCGGGCTCGTGCGCGCGCGCGGCGAGGTGCTCGGCGACCCGC
>JBOHCZ010000162.1:0-5223 GCA_050699195.1 Streptomycetales bacterium | reverse complement strand
GCGTCGACACCGACACGCCCGCCACCACACCACCGACGACGCAACACCCAAAGGTGGCACCCCCGACGGCCAACGGGGGTGCCACCCCACCATGCCCACTTGACAAACCGCCCTACATATCAGGGCGTATCGCCCAAATGGGTGGACGTTGGCTGGAATGCTGTCGGGGTGGTCCTCTTGCGGGGCTGAGTGATGCGCAGTGGGCGGCGACCGGCCGTCGATGCTGTCCTGAGACGACGGCCTCTCAGCCGGATGCCGAGAACGAGGCGGCCGCTCCGACCTACCGGTGAGGGCGCCCGCTCCGGGGTGCCGAAGGAATGGAGCGACGACATGAAGCACATGATCATGATGTTCGGGAGCGCCGCCGAGATGATGGAAACCCGGTCGCCGGAGTGGATCCGGGAGGTGATCGGTTTCATGCTGCCTCCACCCCAAACGTCCGTTCATTCGGGAGACACGCCCTGAGGCGCGCCTTGCCGGGTCGTCAAGGGCTGCTGCGGAACGGCCACTTAGGGCCGCTTTTTAGCCAATTTTTCGGCCCGAGTGTGTTCGCGCACCGTGTAGATGCCGTAACTTGGCGTCGCCAGCATGATCGCGAAGGAGGCCGGGGCTCTGTGAAGCGACAGCTGAAGGGACTGAAGGAAGAGTTGCGCCGTCGTCGGGGAGCGGCGGCGGCTGCGGCCTCGCTGGCGGTGCTCGCGCCCGTCGGCCCGCCGTTCTTCTCCCTCTCCGGCGACGACCCGACCCCGCCCTTCAACGGGCAGGTCGACGGCGGCACTCCGCACACCGACGCACAGGCGCCTCCTCCTGGCCTCTTAGAGCGGGGTACCGACGCGCCTCCAGGGGCGGCGACTCCCGAGGCGATCGCGGGGCAGGCCGGCATCCCGGCGGCGGTCCTCGCCGCCTACCGGCAGGCCGCAACGCTCATCAATCGCGAGGACCCAGGCTGCAACCTCTCCTGGACCGTGATCGCCGGGATCGGCAAGGTCGAGTCGAACCACGCGTGGGAGGGTGCCGTCGACGCCGATGGGGTGACCCGGAGCCCGATCCTGGGTCCGCGCCTGAACGGCGTCGGCGACGTCGCAGCGATCTTCGACACCGACGGCGGAGTCCACGACCGTGACAAGGTGTGGGACCGTGCCGTCGGGCCCATGCAGTTCATCCCCGCGTCCTGGCGCGCGTACGGGCGGGACGCCGACGGCGACGGGTCGGCCAACCCCCACGACGTCGACGACGCCTCGCTCGCCGCAGCCGCCTACCTGTGCGCCGGCGAGCGCGACCTCAGCGACGACAGCCAGCTGCGGTCGGCCATCTTCGGGTACAACCACTCGTGGGACTACGTCCGCATCGTGCTCGAGTGGGCGCGTGCCTACTCCCACGGCGTGACGTCCGTCCCTAACACCGTGGGTTCCGCAGGCTCCTCGGCGAGCTGGCCCGGCCCGGGCGTCGGGGGTACGTCGTCGCCTCAGCCGGGCGTCGGCGGCGTCTCTCCGCCCTCGTTCCAGGCCGGTGCGCCGCCCCCGTCCGGAAGCTCGCCTGCCGGGACCTCCCCGCGCGGGGACACCTCGTCCGGGGGCGACACCCCAGGGTCCACAGCGCCCGGTGGGGACCCTGGCGACGGCTCGACTGGTGTCCCGCCCGCGGGCGGCGGTGGCTCCAACCGCGGCGGCTCGGGCGGCTCGGGTGACGGTGGTGGCGGTGGTCCGGCCCCGGGCGATCCGCCTTCCGGTGACGGGGGTGGTGGCGGCTCGGACGGCGGCTCGGGTGGCGGCTCGGACGGTGGTGACCCGATCGTCGGTGACACGACCCCGGACACCGGCACCATCAGCGGGGTCGTCTTCGCCGAGGGCGAAACAGGGACGCGCGGAGTCAAAGACGATGGCGAGACGGTGTTCTCCGACGCCGAGGTTGATGTCATGATCACGGACCGCTCGGACAGCACCAAGATCTACGACGTCACCTGGAGCGAGAACGGGCAGTTCACCAGCGAGGCGCTGCCCCCGGGCGCCTACGACATTACGGTCACCGAGCCGGGCGACCCTTACGTCGACGACATGAACTACCTGCCGGATGACACCCCCGTTGAGCCCAACTCGGGTGGACCCGACACGATCGAGAACATCCAGGTCAAGGCCGGCGATACCCTCAAGGACTTCCGGTTCACCGAGCAGCGCAAGGAGGAGCCCGCTCCCGGATCCACCCCGACCCCAGGGCCCTGACAGTTCGCCACAGGAAGGACTAGCCCACAGCCGTGGGGGGTATCTGCCGAGCATGCGCCGTCTCTGGGTGTTAGCCATCGCCGCTCTGGCCGTGCCCCTGCTGTTAGTTCTTCCGGGCATGTCCGCGGCTGCCCAGGAGGAGTACTCCGTCCACTTCGTCCCCACTGTGGGCGGTGCCGTGATCCGGGTCGAGATCTGGCGGGACGCGTCGTACGACGCCGCCGGGCAGCCCGTGCTGCTCACCTACTCGCCGTACAACACGTTGGGCGAGCCCGACCCCGCCCGTGACAGCCTCGGCGAGCGGTACGTCCCGCGCGGTTACGCCCGCGCGGTGGCCGACGTGCGCGGGACGCGCGGCTCGACCGGCTGCTGGGACTACGGCGGCGCTGCGGAGCAGCAGTCCGGGGTCGACCTGGTCGAGTGGCTCGCGGCCCGGCCGTGGTCCAGCGGCAAGGTCGCGATGATCGGCGGCTCCTACAACGGCACGACCGCGACCATGGTCGCCGCACGCGGCGCGGACGTGCCCGGGCTTGCGGCGATCGTCCCGATCGCCGGGATCAGCCGTTGGTACGGCTATGCCTACGGCAACGGCGTGCGCTACTTCCTCAACTCCCAGGCGCCGACCGACGAGGGCTTCGACACCCCGCTGGCCTTCGACGCGGGCCTGTCCAAGACCGTGGCCGCCGACCCGATGGGCCAGCACTTCGCCGACACGCTGCGGTCCCGGGCACAGGAGTGCGACGCCGTCGCGCACACCGAGGAGGGGTACTCCCGAAACCCCGACTACGACGCGTTCTGGCTGGAACGCGACTACCGCAAGGACGCCGCGAGGATCCGGGTACCGGTGCTGCTCGCACACGGCTGGCAGGACCACAACGTCAAGCAGCAGGAGGGCACCGCGCTGTACGACGCCATCCCCGTCGACGACCCCGGGACCACGGCTGTCGAGGGTGTCCCCTTCAAGCGGATGTACCTCACCCAGGGCACGCACTCCGGCGCCACCTCGGGACCGCAGTGGCAGCCGCTGCTCGATCGCTTCCTCGCGCACACGCTCTACGGGCAGGACAACGGCGTCGACCGTGAGCCGCCGGTGCTCACGCAGGGACGTACCTACGACGGGGCGCTGGCGGGGATGCGGGCCGAGGCGGACTACCCCCTGCCGGCCACTCGTACCGCGACGCTGTGGCTGCGGCGCACCTTCGACACCGACGACATCCCCGGTGTGACCCTGCCCCCGCCCGGCACCGGCGAGACCGGCGTGCTGTCGCAAAAGCCGAACCGCACCACCGCCAACAACTCCTTCACCTTCGTCGACACCGGCGCCCAGACCGAGGAGTTCACCACCCGTGACCCCCTCAACGAGCCCGGCCACGGCTACTACTCGCTCTACTACAAGTCCCTCCCGCTGGCACGGGACACCCGCATCGCCGGCTCGGCGGTCCTCGACGGGTACGTGCGGCCGCAGAACGCCGGCCAGCATCTGACGCCGGTCCTCGTCGACGTCGCCCCGGACGGGTCGATGCGGACCGTGGAGCGCGGGTTCCTCCACCTCGATTACCACGACGGCCTCGCCCAGTCGCGACCCGCCGCCGGGCAGTGGATTCACGCATCCGTGGAGTACCTCCCGCAGGACTACACGTTCCCGGCCGGGCACCGGGTGGGACTGCTCGTACAGGGCTCCAACGTGGTCTGGGCCGTCCCCGGCACGCCCGGCGTCGTGCACATCGCCAACGGCCGGATCCCGGACGTGACTCCGGTCGGCGCGAAGCTCGATCTCCCGACGGTCGGCGTCGACCCGAACAAGCTGTTCCGAGCGCCTTAGGACACGGGGGGTACGCCCGCCCTGCTGCCCGCCGGATCCCTCAGGGCCGTTCGCAGACGAAGATCGCGGTCCCGGGGATGATGCGTCCGCGCACGGGGCTCCACCCGCCCCACTCACGTGTGTGATGCTCGGGCCATTCGGGCTCCACCAGGTCGACCAGGCGCATCCCCGCACCCACGATCAGCCGCACCCAGTCGCCCAGCGTCCGGTGGTGCTCGGCATAGCAGGCGACGCCGCGGGCGTCCTCCTCGACGTAGGGCCGCCGGTCGAAGTACGGGTCACGGGCGACGAGGCCACCAGGCCCCGGATCGTCGGGGAAGCACCAGCGCACCGGGTGCGTGACCGAGAACACCCACCGCCCACCGGGCCGTAGGACCCGGGACACCTCGCCCAGCGCCGCCCCGGCGTCGGCGACGAACGGCAACGCGCCGTAGGCCGAGCACGCGACGTCGAAGCAGCCGTCCGCGAACGGCAGCCGCTGCGTGTCGGCCTGCACCACGGGGACGCGGAGCCCGGTACGGGCGTCCAGCCGGCCGGAGTGCGCGAGCTGGCGAGCCGAGATGTCGGCCCCGACAGGGGACGCCCCGCGCGACAGCAGCCACCGGCCGCACTGCGCGGCGCCGCACCCGACCTCGAGGACGCGGAGCCCGGCGACCTCCCCGAGCAGCCGCGCCGCTGACTCGTCCAGGCCCTCGGGGCTCCAGATGAATCCGACATCCTGGAGGAAATCGCCATGTCTTTCCTGGTACTCGTCAGCGGCGCCGTCCCACCATCGCCGGCTCGCCGCCGTGGACTCGGCCGCGGGGGTGGGGCGGCGCCCTACCTTCGCCCCTTCGGTGTTGGCGGAGTCTGACTCGATCGTCATCCTTGTGCCCACTCTGATTGACCGTCATTTGTTAGGGCCCGTATCCTGGCGGTTGCGCTATGGGCCTGCGCGACCTCGGACCGAGCAGGCCGCGCTCGACCGTGTCGACCATCCCGTCACCATTTTGGCGGCCTCGGCAGGGCGGCCCGGGCCCGTTGCGTGTCACCGTCCACCGACGAAGCGTCCGCAATCGGAGCCCAATCCCATATGACGAGCAGTACCGAGGCCACTCGAACCACCCCGCAGGTAGCGGTCAACGACATCGGTTCGCAAGAGGCCTTCCTCGCCGCGATCGACGAGACCATCAAGTACTTCAA
>JBOHCZ010000161.1:0-5536 GCA_050699195.1 Streptomycetales bacterium | reverse complement strand
AGGCGTACGCGTGGCGGATCATCTTCTCCGCGCACGGCCTGGTGAACTGGGCCTTCGAGCCGTTCGGGCTCACCGGGCCCGGGTACGGGCTCACCGCGACGGTGGCCACGCTCGCGTACCTGTGGCTGCCGTACATGATCCTCCCGATCTACGCGGGTCTCGAACGGCTGCCGGGCTCGCTGCTCGACGCGTCGAGCGACCTGGGGGCGCACAGCGTGCGCACGTTCCGTTCCGTGATCCTGCCGGTCGCGTTCCCCGCCGTCGTCGCGGGCTCGCTCTTCACGTTCTCGCTCTCACTCGGCGACTACATCGCGGTGAAGATCGTCGGCGGGACGAGCCAACTCATCGGGAACGTCGTCTACGACAACGTCGGCACCGCGAACAACCTGCCCTTCGCCGCCGCGGTCGCGACCGTGCCCGTCGTCATCATGCTGTGCTATCTCGCCGCCGTGCGCCGCAGCGGCGCGCTCGAGAACCTCTAGCCGAGACCGTCCCAGGGAGGAGACCGTCGTGACGCTGTCCCGCACCGCCCGCGCGCTGCTCCGGGTCGCCATGGGGCTCGGCCTCGCGGTCATCTACATCCCGCTGCTCGTGGTGCTGGTGAGCTCGGTGAACACCGACCGCGCGTTCGGGTGGCCGCCCGGCGGCTTCACGCTGGACTGGTGGGCGGCCGCCTGGCACAACGCGGCTGCCCACGCCGCTTTGATGACGAGCGTGAAGGCGGCGCTCGGCGCGACCGCCCTGGCGCTCGTGCTCGGCTCCATGGCGGCGTTCGCGGTGCAGCGGTACCGGTTCTTCGGCCGGGAGACCGTGTCGTTGCTGGTGCTGCTGCCCATCGCGCTGCCCGGGATCGTGACCGGCATCGCGCTGAACAACGCGTTCCGTACCGTGCTGGCGCCGTTCGGGGTCGAACTCGGCCTCTTCACCGTGATCGTCGGCCACGCGACCTTCTGCATCGTGTCCGTCTACAACAACGTCCTCGCCCGGCTGCGGCGGATGGGGTCGAGCCTGGAGGAGGCGTCGATGGACCTCGGCGCGGACACCTTCCAGTCGTTCCGCTTCATCACCTTCCCCGTGATGCGTTCGGCGCTGCTGGCCGGCGGGCTGCTCGCGTTCGCGCTCTCCTTCGACGAGATCATCGTCACGACGTTCACGGCCGGCTCCGGGGTGCAGACCCTGCCCATCTGGATCTTCAGCAACCTGTTCCGGCCGAACCAGGCACCGGTCGTCAACGTGGTCGCGGCGGCGCTGATCGTGGCGTCTGTCGTGCCCATCTACCTCGCCCAGCGGCTCTCCGGCGACCGCTCCGCCGGCGGCCTGGTCTAGGACACGCCTTAGCACTGCCCACGACGCACCCGCGCAAGAAAGGGACGAGATGTCCAACCTCAGGCGACTGCGCAACTTCATCGGCGGTGACCACGCCGACGCGGCCTCCGGCGCGACGTCCGAGCTCATCGATCCCGTCACCGGGAGCGCCTTCGCGGCCGCGCCGGTGTCCTCCGCCGCCGACGTCGACCAGGCGATGAAGGCCGCGGCCGGCGCGTTCGAGACTTGGCGCGACGCCACCCCCGGCGAGCGGCAGCTCGCGCTGCTGAGGATCGCCGACGCCATCGAGTCCCGCTCCCAGGAGCTCGTCGCGGCCGAGTCGGAGAACACCGGAAAGCCGCTGGGGCTCACGGCCTCGGAAGAGATCCCGATGTTGATCGACCAGATCAGGTTCTTCGCGGGCGCCGCGCGGGTGCTCGAAGGCCGGGCGGCGGGTGAGTACATGGCCGGCCAGACCTCGATCGTGCGCCGCGAGCCGATCGGCGTCTGCGCTCAGGTGACCCCGTGGAACTACCCGATGTTGATGGCCGTGTGGAAGTTCGCCCCGGCGCTCGCGGCAGGCAACACCGTGGTACTCAAGCCGAGCGACACCACCCCGGTGACGACGCTGATGATGGCGGAGATGGCGGCGGAGTTCCTGCCGCCCGGCGTCCTCAATGTGGTCTGCGGCGACCGCGACACCGGGCGGCTGCTGGTCGATCACGAGGTGCCGCAGCTGGTGTCGATCACCGGATCGGTACGCGCCGGGATGGAGGTCGCGCACAGCGCAGCGAACCACCTCAAGCGCGTCCACCTCGAGCTCGGCGGAAAGGCACCGGTGGTGGTGTTCGACGACGCCGACGTGGCCGCGGCCGCCGAGGCCATCGCGGAAGCCGGTTATTTCAACGCCGGGCAGGACTGCACCGCGGCGACCCGGGTGCTTGCCGCACCGGGTGTCCACGATGACTTCGTCGCGGCCCTGACCGCGCGGGCCGAGAACACCAAGACCGGCGCTCCCGACGACGACGAGACGTTCTACGGACCGCTCAACAACCCGAACCAGCTCGGCCGGGTGAGCGGTTTCGTCGACCGCCTGCCGGACCACGCGCAGCTGCACACCGGTGGTCACACCGTCGGCCAGCAGGGCTTCTTCTACGCGCCGACGGTGCTGTCCGGCCTCCGGCAGGACGACGAGGCGAGCCAGCACGAGATCTTCGGCCCCGTCATCACCGTGCAGCGGTTCACCGACGAGGACGAAGCCGTGCGCTGGGCGAACGGCGTGGACTACGGCCTGGCGTCCAGCGTGTGGACGCGCGACAACGGCCGCGCGATGCGGCTGGCGAAGCGGCTCGACTTCGGCTGCGTGTGGGTCAACACCCATATCCCGCTGGTCGCCGAGATGCCGCACGGCGGCTTCAAGCACTCGGGCTATGGCAAGGACCTCTCGATGTACGGGCTCGAGGACTACACCCGGGTCAAGCACGTCATGGTCAACATCGATGTCTGACCGCGCCCGTCGCTGGCCCGTCGGGCAGATGCCGAACTGAGGAGAGAGAGTATGAGCTACGTCAGGTTCGGGCGGGCAGCGTCCGCCGCCACGGTGGGGGCGCTCCTGACTCTGGCCACTGCCTGCGGCGGTTCCGAGTCCCCCGGGGGGGCACGGAGCGTCGTGCCGGAGATCCCCATGCAGCAGCAGATCGGCCCCTCGGAAGGCCAGCTCGACCTCGTCATCTGGACGGGCTACGCCGAGGACGGCTCGACCGACCCCAAGGTCGACTGGGTCACACCGTTCGAGAAGAAGTCCGGGTGCCAGGTCGACACGAAGGTCGCCGACACCTCGGACTCCATGGTCAGCCTGATGAAGACCGGGGAGTACGACGGGGTCTCGGCCTCCGGCGATTCCTCGCTGCGGCTCATCTACAGCGGGGCCGTCGCCCCGGTCAACACCGACCTGGTGCCCAACTACCGGGACATCGCGCCGTACCTGAAGAACGAGCCCTACAACTCCGTCGACGGGCAGATGTATGGCATCCCGCACGGCTACGGCGCCAACGTGTTGATGTATCGCACCGACCGGATCGCGGAGAAGCCGACCTCATGGGACGTGGTGTGGGAGGAGGGCTCCGCGGCGGCCGGCAATATCACGGTCTACGACTCCCCGATCTACATCGCCGACGCGGCGCTCTACCTCAAGGCCCATAAGCCGGCCCTGGGGATCACCAATCCCTACGAGTTGACGGAGGAGCAGTTCGACGCGGCCGTACAGCTGCTCAAGCGACAGCGTTCAGAGGTCAACCAGTACTGGGCGAGTTATGCGGACGAGCTGCAGTCCTTCACGACCGGCGACAACGTCGCGGGGACGGCCTGGGAGGTGACGGCCAACATCGCCAAGGCCGAAGGCGTTCCGGTCGACACGACGATCCCCTCGGAGGGCGCCACCGGCTGGTCCGACACCTGGATGCTCGGGTCGAAGGCCCAGCACCCGAACTGCATGTACAAGTGGATGGACTGGATAGCCTCACCCCAGGCGCAGTCGGAGGTCGCCCAGTGGTTCGGGGAAGCCCCGGCCAATCCCAAGGCGTGCAGCTTCACCGGCCAGCAGTTCTGCAACGACTACCACGTCGGCGATCCCAACTTCTACAACAGCCTGGCCTTCTGGCAGACGCCGGTGAGCGACTGCGGCGACGACCGGGGCAACGGGTGCGTCGGGTACTCCCGCTGGTCACAGGCCTGGACCGAGATCAAGGGCTAGGTGTGCCGGCACGGCGCCACCGGTGCGACACCGCTGCACACAATTGCCGTAGCCCGACCGTGGCGTGCGAGCCGGACGGAGATCGACGAGACACGCCTTCAGAGTGGGGGCGCTCGAGGTGTACCGTGGCGGTCCCGATCATGGTACGGTCACCCGCAAGCCGTGGACGTCGGCGGCACGTGCGGCGCCGCATGGAGCTTCCGAAAGGCATGGCAGTGGCGCTTGCGGCGGGGATCCCAGGGCATCTCGCGTGATCCGGTTGTGCTCGCCACGTTGTGAGGGCCAGCAGGTTCCCACGCGGGCGTCTGATGCGCTTGTGAAGCCGCCCTATCCCCAGGTCGCGTGGCAAGGAGATCGTCGTGGCAGAGCCGCCCCATTCGGCTTCACAGGCCGGCTTTCCGCTGCTGCTCCCGGGCGAGCCACCCCCCCAGGGCCAGCCGGCCGGCGGGACCGTGCCGGGCCGGTCCGGTGCGGACAGCCGCCGGCACGGCAACAGGCGGCCGCAGCGCCGGAGGAGCCGCCTGCGTCGCCTGCTGGGTGTGGAGCCGCCCCACATGGAGCGGTCGCCGGCGCGTCGAGCGAGCCCGGCCCTGATGGCGGACCCCCTGGCGCAGGAGCTGCTTCCCGCTCTGCTCTCGAGTCTGGCGCTGCGTGACTTAACTCTCGTCGAGTCGCTGCTCCGCCTGGTCGAGGAGATGGAGGAGCACGAGGAGGATCCGGAACGGCTGCAGGCCCTGTTCCGTATCGACCACCTGGCCACCCGCATGCGTCGCAACGGGGAGAACCTGCTGGTGCTGGCCGGGCAGGACACCGGCCAGCAGAGGTTCGAGCCCGTCAGCCTGCTCGACGTGGTGCGGGCCGGCATCTCCGAGATCACGGACTACGAGCGGGCGGCGGTCGCCTCGCTGCCGGGCGTGCGCGTGGCCGGGCTGGCCGCCGACGACGTCAGCCACCTCCTCGCCGAGCTGCTGGAGAACGCCACGTCGAAGTCCGCCGACCAGCACCAGGTCACCATGAGCGGTCGGCTCAACGACGATGGCTCGCTGATCCTTGCCGTGGAGGACAACGGGATCGGCATCCCCGACGAACGTCTCGCGGAGCTCAACGAACGGCTGGACAACCCCCCGGTGCTCGACATGGCCGCCCCGCGCCACATGGGCCTCTATGTCGTCGGGCGGCTGGCTCATCGTCATGGTCTCCGGGTGCAGCTGCGGGCGCGGCCGTTCGGGGGCATCGTCGTCTATGTCGCCCTGCCCAGCCGGCTGGTGCACGCCGCCGCGGAGGCGGCCGAACGCGAGCCGGGTCACTCCTGGCCAGCGGACGCTCCCGAAGGCGCCGCAGCGGACCCAGCGGCCGACCCGATGGTACCGCGACCGGCCACCGGGACGACCTCGGCCGGCCTGCCGAAGCGTACCCGCGGCGCGAACTCGCCGCAGCACGCCGTCGGGTCCACCGGCGGCGCACCCGGCGGCGCAACCG